>DAOVAY010000090.1 GCA_030670795.1 Methanobacteriota archaeon
TACAAACATACCAAAGAGTATCCAGGAGTTGTCCAAACAGAAGACGGTGACCGCGTTCGTGGACGGTGACCGCGGTGGAGAACTCGTGCTGAGAGAATTATTGCAGGTTTCAGAGGTTGATTTCATTGCAAGGGCTCAGAAGGGCAAGGAAGTGGAGGAATTGACCAACAAGCAAATAATGAAATCGCTCAGACACAAGGTGCCTGCCGAGCAATTCGTTACCATGTACAGCTTAGAAAACGGTGGTAACGCGAAGGAAGCTCCGCCCAAACCTGAACCCAAGCCTGAGAAACCACCCGCAAAAGAAAGCAAAAAGAGCAGCAGAAAACTCCTGGGCAGAAAGCGAACAGAGGAAAAGGAAAAACCACCCGAGAAAGTCGAACCTAAACTGTCTGACGAACAACTATTCTTCAAGGACATGTTCAATGAAATATCTGGCAAGTCCCTGGCAAGGATTATATCGGAGGCGAATGCAGTGATTGCAGAGATGCCGGTAAAGGACCTTGCCGAGGCACTGAAGAGTCAGAAAGGCACACAGGGAATCAAGGCAGTGGTGTTCGACGGTATCGTGACACAAAGACTGCTTGACCTGGCCAATGACATTGGCGTGGGAACATTGGCAGCCTCCAAAGTGGGCAGCATAACAAAATACCCGGACGGACTGAATGTCCTTACGAAAACGGATTTCGAGTAGATAAAAAGGTGATTGGATACCCGATGACAAGGAAAAAGACGAGAAGGCATTCCTGAACGCAGACGAGGGATTCGAACTATTCGAAATGGAAACTACCAGGGACGTAATCATCCCTACCGACCCCTTGAAACGTGTTATAGGACAACATGAGGCCATCGACTTGGCTTCCATTGCGGCATCGCAACATCGCCATCTCCTTCTTGTCGGCCCCCCGGGTACAGGAAAATCAATGATAGCGCAAGCACTGGCCCTGCACCTTCCACACCCCAGTGAGGAAATAAGAATCGTTGATAATCCGGAGAATCCGGAAAGACCTCTTGTACAGGTTCTGCCCAGCGAGGAAATATACCGTGAAGCAGAGGAACGCGAGTCCGCGGAGGGGGAGCTCATTGACCCTAAGACCGCACCTGTGAATGTGGCAGAGCGCCTCGGCTATAAGTGTATGACCTGTGGAACTTACTCCAGCCCAAAAGAGCGTTTCTGTCCGAAGTGTGCTAAGCCAAAGAGTAGCCAGATATCACAATCCACCAACAATCCTTTCGGTGACCTGCTCGGAGGAATTATGGAGGTCACAATGGGTCAGATCAGTGCCAACGAACGCGTGACGACCACACGAAAAAGATACGGGAAGGAGGAGGTGGTAGTCTACGAGCTTGCCGGTGAGATGATCGAGATACTGGACCAGAAGGCCCTGGAGAAAAAACGTGAAATGGAGAAAATGGGGCCTTCCAAAACAATCGTACCTTTGGAACGAACTCCTTTCGTGTTGGCTACGGGCGCCAGCGTGACCGAGATACTGGGAGATGTCCGTCATGACCCTTACGGCGCACACCCGCAACTGGGTACACCTCCTTTCGAGCGGGTTGTGCCTGGAAGCATCCATGAAGCCCATCAGGGAGTACTTTTCATTGACGAATTGCCACATTTGGGCCATCTCCAAAGATACATATTGACGGCAATGCAGGAGCGCAGATTTCCCATCACCGGTCGAAATCCCCAGAGCGCCGGAGCAAGCGTAAGAGTGGACAACGTCCCGTGTAACTTCATTTTCGTAGGGGCATGTAACATCCTGGACCTTGAATATGTGCTTTCTCCATTGAGATCGAGGATTATAGGCTCGGGTTATGAAGTGCTGGTCGATGTAGCCATGCCGGATAACGACATTAACCAAGCAAAGCTGGCCCAGTTCATAGCTCAGGAAATTATCATGGACGGCAGAATTCCACAGGCGGACGGAAGTGCTGTGAAAGCGATAATCGAGGAGGCAAAACGCCGGGCCTTTGTCTTGGACCGCAGGGAGAGGGCTCTGACTCTAAGGCTAAGGGAACTCGGCGGGCTTATTCGCACCGCAGGAGACCTTGCCGTTCGGCGGAAGGCCGAAATCATAACGGAAAAACACATAGAAATGGCTCTCAGGCGCAGCAAGACCATCGAAGAACAGGTCAAGGAGAAATATGGAACATACCAGCGTGGCGTGGCCAGCGACATGACCGGTGCCCAGAAACAGTCCAGTCCTTACCACTATTGGAACACGGATTTCTACGATGATAAAACAGGATACGAGTAAACTGCCAGGCCCTAAAAGACCTGGCGTTCGGTTCATGGCAGAATAATTATAACCACTTCACCATCTTGTAAGCGTCTTCTCCGTCCAGATGATACCTCGGCAGCTTGTTTGTTATCTCAAATCCAAATCGTATATAGAATTTTTGAGCCAGAACATTCGAAATCCTGACCTCGAGGACTATTCTCCTCAGACCACGGAGGCCACAACGGCTCATGAATTCCCGGACCAATGCCGTACCGATACCCTTGACCCTATGACGGTTGTCAACCGCCATTATGAGTATCCTGGCTTCTTCTTCGTCCGTTACACTGCCAAGTAGGAAGCCGATGAGCTCATCTCCCTTCTTCGCTACGATAAAAGCATCCGGCCAGTAGCTGTGAAGGCTGAGATAAAATCCCGGGTCATAATCCTGGTTAAAACTCTCCGCCACGATATACATTATCCTCGGCAAGTCGTTGGGCGCGAAGTTTCGGAGCGTGAACATCGAATCCCGATATTCCAAAATAATATGAATAGTTACGGGTGCAACCCTACTTCGCATGTCTATTCCCCTAATATTTTCGGTTACCACAAGTCTTTCTCTTTGTGGAATTTTCTGCGCTGGTCAACCGTCGGCAAAGAGAAACATTTGGGAAACCGCAGCCGAGCCTTAGGCATCGGCGCGGCCTCGGTGACTTCGTCACCTGCGGGAGAAACCTCTGGTTAACCTGCTCGAAAATTCGATGTGCTAACACTTTCGGTGACCCCTCCATCGCAGCCTTATATACTTCATAGGCCTAAGCATGTTTAGAGGTGAACTAAATCGGCACTTTCGAGGATTTGGAAGACTGCAGCTGGCGGGAAGTATACGTGCTCAACAGATGCTATGATCAATTTCAGAATGAGAATTAAATCGGTAGTGGGTTTTTTCGTTAAATCTACCAACTCCATCCCATGCGGTTAGGGGACTTGGCCCCCTAACCCACCTTTTATTTTTGACAGAAGGATTTATAACCCATTCATCATTTCAGCCAATGCTAGAGTGCAGGTGTGACCTTCTAATTAAGAACCTGGCAACCACCAAACATATTTTGAAGGTTAGACTGCATTGCACAAACCGTCCTGAATGCAGGTGTGATCCAGTTTGGTTAGGATTTTGGCCTTCCAAGCCAACCGCTCGGGTTCAAACCGAAGATGAACGTTACGCAGTATCGTTCATCGAGGCACGGACGAAAAACGGTAGTAATATCCTACTAATATTTTTCGTCCAGTGTCCGAAAATTGCAAAGCAATTTATCGGATTGCCTGATTCGTTGAAAATCCCGGCACCTGCATCTTATTCTTTACGTCAATATTATTTGTAGTCAGAATACGATGCGCCTGCTTAATAGGATACGCTTAATACTCCGTATTAAGCTGGCGAAAAACTTCGGAGAGTCGTCGCTTTTACCGAAGTTTTTCATCCCGGCACCTGCATGCATTTTATATCATTCAGTCTCGATTATCTCTTGCATCTCCGAGCGGGTCTTTTTGGCCAATGTTTCCAGCTGTGCATCTTCAAAGATTTTAAGGGCATTTGCGAAGTTGTCGATGGCTTTATCTCGCTCTCTTCTGCGAACGAACGACCTTGCAATCGATAGATGTACCCAACCTATTCTCACCGGCTCTTCTGTCTCTTTTGCTAGAGAAAGGCTGTCTGCAAAATACTTATCCGCAGCCACTTTGTCGTCGTCAAGGCAGGAAATTGTGCCCATGAGCATATAATCGTATGCGATAATATCCTTGAAAGAATGGTTTTCAGCTATTGTAAGAGAGCGTTGGCAGTGCCCCTTTGCCTCGGATATTTTACCTAACTCAAGCTCGGACTCGGCCATGTTGCTCAGAGCTTGAGCCACTCCCCATGTGTCACCCACTTTTTCCATGAGGTCAAGATTCATGTTAAAATTCTGAATGGCCTCTTCCAGTCGTCCGATATCAAAATATGCACTTCCAATGTTATTGTATATGTTCGCAACTCCTACGGTATCCCCTATTCTTCTCTTGATCTGCATGCTTTTCCGATAGAACTCCAACGCTTTCTCAAGCTGACCCGTTTTATCATGGAGAATTCCAATATTGTTAAGAACCATTGACATCCCCTTTGCGTCTCCGAGTTTCTTCATGATTTCACGGGATCTCTCATAATGCTCGAGTGCTTTGTCGAACTTACCAATCCTTACGTACACAATACCCAAATTATCATTGAGGTTGGCTACTCCTTGATCGTAACCGGCCTCCTGAAACATCCCGAGGGAGTTCTCCCAGTTACCAATCGCCTGATTATGGTCCCTAAGGTGCATGAATACGCCCCCCATGTTCATGTAAGCCTGACCCATCTCCCTCTTATCGCCTGTTTTTTTACT
>DAOVAY010000055.1 GCA_030670795.1 Methanobacteriota archaeon
TGCCGGAGGCAGCTCCCAGACCATTTCGGATACCTGGAGCGGCACTGACGTTACATACTCGGACATGAGATTGAGCAACATCGCGGTTGTCGCGGTCGTATGGCACGGTGACAATCTTGTCACGTCCACTTTGATAGAATCGGGAGTGCCAGAGGTACTGTGGATGACCATGGACGAACCGGTCAAGGCAGCATTGCCCGACGGCTCAGCTTCCTTCGGGATGGTGGTTGAGAACTATCAGGACCAAGCCATGACCGTGAACTTCTCGGCAAGGAGTATACCCGCGAACTGGAGCGTCAGCTTTTCCCCGCCTATCCTGACGATTCCGGCCAACTCGAGCGCGACCTTCGATGCCATTGTCACGGGCTCCGGGACTACGGTGGGCGATACCGCTAATTTTACGATTAGAGCACAGGACATCAACGACGCCACTCTCTTCATCGATACTCACACAAGTGTAGAAGTGAAGAGCGAAATCGCAGCGCCGGAGATTCTTCAGCCGGAGTACTCGCCGCCCGAGCCCAGGGCAAATGAAGAGGTAACCGTTAGTGTGGTAGTCGGAGATTATTCGGACATACAATCGGTTCAGATAGAATATTACACCTGTAATGACGCAGCCTGCTCGATAAGCGAGACAATAAATATGACATTTCAGGAAGATGAAGGTGCCTACCTTCCAGATCATAACCTGATGCCCAAAGGCCTGGACCATAACATTCTCCATTATCGAATAATTGCAGAGGACGTCCATGCCAATGTTAACGTCACGGACTGGTACGATGTTCCCTTGATCCCTGTTGTATCTGCCGGTGATGGAGGAGGAACCTCCCCGTTCAACACTTACGGCATCGGTTTGATATTGATTTTTGCCATGGTAGCCATCGGCCTCAATGTAGCGAGGATGAGAAAGGCCCCGACCAAGCCTAAAAAGCCTGTTGAATCCACCCCGCTGGAGGACGAAGACGAGAGAGCGGAAACCCTATCTCCTGCAGAAGAAATCGACGACGAAGAGAGAGTGGAAACCCTATCCCATGCTGAGGAAATCGATGACGATGAGGAACTCACTCAGATAGCAGAGCCCCTCGATGAAAGTGGGATAACGGAAGAGCAAAACTGAGCAACATTGAAAAATTTAGGAAATAATGAAGATGGCGGAGAGGAGAATTATCGCACCGAATCCTATCATGAGCACGCCAGCTAAACGCTCGACCTGAAGTAATCTTTGAGCCCGTTTTTCCTTGTCTGCCAGGCGGCTGCTGAAAGAAGCGATCACCAACGTGGGAAACGCGGTTCCGAGGGCGAACATGAAGAACGTGAACCCGCCTATCACGGCTCCTGCCAGGGGAGATGTGCTCACTCCGCTGCTGAAAAGTACGAAAAGACTCTCCATGGCAATGACCGTCTCCCCTACGCAAGCCACGCTTATGATGCCGCCCCAGAATACGAGGCCAGCCGGGCTCCTGGGCGTAGCTAAGTGCAATCTTGATAATACAGGATGAGCGATTTCCTCGACGCAGTCTGTCTTTCCCTCTGCAAGGTCGTCTAATTTCTCCGTTACCGAAGCGAAAACAAACGTGCCGTATGCGACCATCATGCAGCCGACCAACCCATACCCAATCGCCCATATGGTTGACCCCGCTGTAATGGACTGGAGACTGGCCCCGATGGCATAACCGCCCGCACCGATTCCTATGCCAAGTATTGTCAAAATAATAATTCTGGGCGCGTTAAATAAGAATCCGATTTTCAGACCTCTTTTCCATCCGCCTCCCTCTCTTATCAGGGTCGGGATTATCGCAGGTACGCATAGTGCAAGGCATGTGCTTGCTCCTCTTCTGATACCCCAGACAAACCCGTAGAGCACAAGTGCAATCGTCGCCAGCATCCTATCTGCAACGGTTCATTTTATATAACTTCCTTTCCCCTAATGTTTAAAAAATTAACATTTTCGTAACAATAGTTAAGTAGTTATGAGGCAAAGATTTTAATATAGTGTAATCCCTTATGGTAGAATTAGCTAATTCTCTTGATGGAGGGGCAAAAATGAAAATCAAAGATACTAGAAGATATATAGCTATATTTGTGTGCATGTTTATGATAACCAGCGGATTTGGATTCCTTGCTGCGGTTGCGGCACCTCAAGACCCAGTAGAACCAAATTCTATACCTGATCCGATAGAACCAAGGACCGTTGACAGATGCGTATTGTTGGAGGATTTTACTGAATGGAAATGCGGTTTTTGTCCAGCAAGAAACGCTGCAATAAGGGCCCTGCTTGAAGGAACTCCAGGCTACGGCTACGATGTTGTGGCCCCGATATATTACCATGTTTGGTGGCCAGCTGGGGATGATCCGATGTATGCTTATAACCCATCAGAAAATGCGGTCAGAGCGAATTATTACGGTGTCCCGGCATATGGAGTCCCAATGACGTGGTATGATGGACATAACCTGGGGCAAGACAATGCAATTCAAGCCCATGTTGATTCACGTTTAGCAATACCAGCTGACATATCGATAACATCTTCTGGTTTCATAGATGACGTATTACTTACTGGAGATATATCTGTTCACATCACAGCTGAGGAAGATATTGCAGACACCGACCTTGTTGTACACTTTGGCCTGTGGGAGCACAATATCACCAGATTTCCTGGCGGCAACGAACCCGAATATCCTTGGGTTATGTGGGACATGATCCCAACCGCAGCGGGTACACCGATCTGGAGCTCGGGAGCCACTGCAGGTCAGTCCGTTGATATTACCCATCCATTCACAATTGAGTCGGAATGGAACGTATCTCTACTCGGTATGAGCATCTGGGTACAGAGTGTGGGATCCCTGGATGTTAAACAAGCACATGTGGAACAGTTCGATTTCGTCAACACACTACCGAATGCGACCCTACTTGACAACAATGGACAAGCCGAGGACGGCACATGGGCCGGAACACAGACCGTGAGATGGATCGCGGAAGATCCGGACGAACCTGATGAGGACCTGAACATTCATGTGGAATATAGCCCGAACAACGGTGCAAACTGGTATACGATAGAAAACGGGGTGAACAACAACGACGGAGAGTGCCCGTGGGACACCTGGATGGACGTGGATGGCACCGAATATTTATTGAAGGTGACCGTGAGGGACAACGAGCCATTGACAACGCCCGTCTCTGACGAATCTGACGCCGTTTTTACAATTGATAATACGCCATGGATAGATCTAACCGTTCCGGACGGAGGTGAGATGTGGATGGGAGGTTCGGCACAGGACATAATTTGGGATATGGGCGATTTCTATGACCCGATCAATGCCCTCACCGTGAACCTGTTCTATTCGACCAATGGCGGCGGCTCTTATCCGAATGTTATTGCATCGGGACTCACCGGCTTCGGTAGTAACCCCTGCACTTTCAACTGGGACCCGATACCTACAATAGATAATAACCTGCTCAGAGTAAGGGCGGAAGTCGTGGACACCCATATGGTAGCCAACTATGACGATAGCATTGGCAACTTCGAGATTGATTCCACAGCTCCTTTGCCAGCCACAAGTCCCTACGCGGAATTAACAGGTGCAAACGACGTAACCATATACTGGACGGCATCCCCGTCCGCTGACGTAGATCACTATGAGATATGGTTTATCCAGAACGGTTGGGACCCCACCGGCGACACTTACGGATGGCTGGATACGGCGATCATTCCCGCCGGCACCACCACATATGTGAAATCCAATTGGGGCAAGGGCAGCAATAATGGCTATGCTTGTCAAATCAGGACATACGACACCGTGGGACATGAGACGAGAACCTTGATACAGGCGGCCAAGTTTGGCAGAGGTCTCGGTGTTGGCCCGAACCCGAGTGACTGGTGGGCATTGGGCTCCTGCCTGGTGCAGAGCGATACATCGTTGGCTCATGTGATCCAGGGACAAGGCTTCCCGGGTGCCTGGGATTATGCCATGGCTTGGGATGCGCAAAATCAAGCCTGGATATCGAACATCCCGGGCAGACCATCCAGCCTAAACGAGCTCACAGACATAACCAATGAGATGGGCTTCTGGCTGCACACCACGGCTAACACCCGGTTCACTACAGCCGGCTACGTCTCTGACATGAGCATTGACTGCTATGCAGGTTGGAACATGGTTCCGTATCCGTTCGCTCAGAGGTATTTAACTACAAACCAGTTAGAACTTGACCTGCTCGCCAACTGTCCGAACTACGTTCCAGGGTCGTTGGGCATATTCGATTACAACCAGCCATACGTGATAAAAATGCCTGACGGTACCGAGACAATCCCCAACGAGGAAGGACTCTGGATTCAGGTTACGGCAGACACGATCTGGACTGCAACAAACTACTAGTTCACTAAAATAATACAAAATGAGAGCCTATGGCTCTCAACCCTTTTCTCTTTTAAATTTTTCAACCGTGTAGCGTAGGGCAGGTCCCCAAGGACTTTGTATTACATCTCTTCGGGAGCGATGATGCCCAGCGTGTCCAGGGCGTTGGCCAGCACCCATTTGGAGGATTCTACCAGCGCCAGTCTCGCATATACCAGCTGGGGAGATATCGCGCTCAGCACGGGGCAGTCCCGGTAGAACTGGTTGAAGAGGGAGGCCAGTTCGTGGCAATAGGATGCGATAGGGTGCGCGCACATGTTGTCTCCGCATGTCTTTATCAGTGAAGGGAAACGTGCCAGTGCTTTAATTAACTCGGCCTCGGAAGGGTGGGTTAACACCGAAGGGTCATAATCCTTCAAGTCCTTGGCTTTTCTGAGAATGCTGCTTGCTCTTGCATGCGAGTACTGCACGAATGGCGCGCTGTTTCCCTCGAAGTTCAGCGCCTCCTTCCATTTGAAGACTAAAGGTTTTTCCGCCTGTATCCTGATAATGTTGTACCTGACGGCTCCCGTACCTACGGCTTCGGCGATGCCGCGTTTCAGTTCGTCTGCGAGGTTCGGTCGCTTGGATTCAACCTCTTTTCTCGCCCTGCCCACGGCCTCGTCCATGAGTTCGTCCAGGTAGACGACCCTTCCCCTGCGGGTTGACATCTTTCCCTCGGGAAGAGACACGAAAGAGTAGAAGACGACCTCAGGCACCCTCTCCGAGCCCAGCAACTTCAGACAAATGCCGACTGCCTTTGCCTTGAGCCTGTGGTCCTCGCCCAGAACGTCAACGGCCTCGTCGAATCTGGCCAGTTTATCGAGATGATACGCCGTATCCCTGGTGCTATAAAGAGAAGAGCCGTCGCCCCTCGTCAGGAAGAATTTGGTCTCCTGGTCCTTTATACCGAACTCTCCCAGGTCCAGATAAAGGGCGCCGTCATCCTCGGCCGTGCAATCGAGTTTTCTCAGGCCTTCCACCACTCTCTCAACGCTGGCGTCCCTCACATACTTAGATTCCCACACCAGCGAGTCAAAATTAATGTCCAGTCTTCGAAGGGTTTTCAGTATGCCGTCCATCACCTTTTGACAATTGTCGTGAATTCGTTTGGCAACGGCTTCATCGCCCTTCTCGTAGGCCACGAGCATCCGGTTAATCTCTTTCTGCACGTTTGGGTCGGATTCCAGGAGTTTACTGGCTTCCTGGTAGAAAAGGACCATTTGATGGTCTGGCTTTTTATCATCGGGAACTTCAATGTCCAGGTTGTCCACGCCCCAGGTAAGTGCGATCTGCTGTTTGCCCATGTCGTCGATGTAGAACTCGGTCATAACCTCGTGACCGCATCGTTTCAATATCCTGGCCAGCGTATCCCCTATGATGGGATTTCTGCCCCTGCCCACGTGTAACGGACCGTTCGGATTCGCGCTTGTGTGCTCCAGCACGATGGTCTTCTTTGGTTCGTCGAGAGTGCCGTACTCCTCTCTCCAGCTCAGTATGCTTCTGATGGTGGTGTCGGTCAACATTTTAATCTCGATGTGGAAGTTTACGTAAGGGCCTTTGGCTTCGATTTTCGAGAACAGCTCATTCTGGGGAATGCTCTTGGCCAGTTCAACCGCTATTTTTCCAGGAGGTTTTTTCAATTCCTTGGCCAGCGGGAAACACGGAAAGGCAAAATCGCCCAAGCCTTCGGGAGGTTTTTCCATGGTCAGATGTTTGTCAGTGCTCAAATCGGCAAGAGCCTGGGACATCAACTCTTCGGCCTTGTCCCTGAACCAGGAAAGCGGGTCTACCGTCATGAACCCTCCCCGGTCCTGAACCGAAGTATCGCGGCCAGACCGTTAAACGCTTTCATCAGCATCTCTCCTTCCTCCGAGTCCACGGATATCATCTCGATTTTGGTTCCGTACGTATCGGCGGTCTCGAACATTTCGGTCACAATGTCCTTATCTGATTTTACAGTTACCTCGGAGCCGCATTCGGAGCACTTGGCAGTTTTTTTCTTTTCCACCGTCTGGCTACCTGTATTTTCACATTCCGGGCAGGAATATTCTATTCTGTGCTTGCTCAAACCTTCGGAAATCAGGAGCGTGTCCACCGCGCCCATTACCAACGCCTGGCGAATCTCCTCTTCCCCGTAGGAGGATAATCCACCGTCCGGCTTTCTTAATTCATTGAAGAACCGTTTCATCAGCTTCTTCTCTTTCACGATGCTGAGGTCCTCGAGGGTTTTCGAAGCGTTCTCAACGAGTTCTCTCAGCCCGGCTTCGTCAGTGTAGCCGGTGTCGATCGTGCTTATGACCTTTTTCTTCAGCTCGTGATGCAGGTAGTCCTTATCGGTAAAGAAGTCCTTGGTCGCGCCCGGTCCTCCGATAAGAATGCCTTTCATATCTTTGTATGTGAGGAACGCCTCGTTCACGAGGTCGGCCACCTTTTTGTAATATTCGTGGGCCGCGATTTCTATCAACCGCTCGAATCTCTGCGCGGACTGGCCTCCCTGCCGATGCTTGCCCATAATCCTTGACTGGAAGTTCTTCAATGACTCGATTCTCTTGCCGTTGAGGATGCCCACGGTGGCCTCGGTCCGGTCAATGACGATAAGGCCGTACACCTCGCTTTCGACCAGCATGTCCTCAAGTTGCTCCAGGTAGAAGCGGGAATCGCATCTGTACAAGAACGTGGAAATCGGTTCCGGAGGTTCGATGACGTAGGTCACCGGCTCGGTCTGGTCCCCGCTACCTGATCTGTGCCCGACCAAGAACACCAGACCGTTCTCCGGGATGCTCTTGAAAGTTTTCAACCTGCCTGAAATGGATTCGATGGCCCACATCACGTTCTTCCTTGTCGTCCGGGACTTGATGTTGCTGGACTGGGCATACTCGTTCTTCAGGTAATTGGTCACGTCTGAAACCCGTTTGGACGGCGGCACGTAGAGAGAGATAAGCTCGGTTGCCCTACCCTTGATGCTCTGGATTTCCTCGAGCTGTTTCTTGAATTCGTACCTTGCCAGGTCCTTGGATTTTGTCATATCCTTCCTTCCTAGATAAACTCGCCTAAAATACTTTACCTTTATGTATCTTCTGCTGAGCGATATGTCTGTGACATATCGCCAATACTCAAGCTATGCTCTCCACGATGTCGGTCACGTATCTCTCGCAGTACAGGCATCTGAGACGTATCTCTTTCCCGTTTTCCACAGAAAATTCCGTTTCCAGGGGCTCTCCTTTGTTCGTTATGCAGTTCGGATTTGAGCATCTGGCTATGCCATTTATTACTTCGGGCAGCGACACCCTCATTTTCTTTTTCACATTGTAATCCTTGATGATGACGATGGTCGCGTTGGGAGCGATGAGTGAAATTTTATTCACTTCTTTCTGCTTCAATTCGCGGTCCTCAATCTTCAGGAGGTCTTTCTCCTTCATCTTCTTGCTCTTAACGAACATCGCGATGCTGATCGTGGAATGAGATTCCGGTTCGGGGATTCCCAAGATCCGAACGACTTTCAAGGCCATGCCCGGCTCAATATGGTCGATAACGGTGCCGTTCTTGATGGGCTGAATCTTCATCTCTTTCAATTGCCCCCCTCCGTGACCAGTTTAAGCAATGCCATTCGCGTCGGCACCCCGTAGAACGCCTGTTTGAAGTATGCCGCATATTTTGTAGAATCAACTTCCTGGGTTATTTCCTTGACCCTTGGCAGCGGATGCATGATTTTCATCCCTTTCTTCGCATCTTCCAGCAGGTCAGTCGTTATCTTGTAAATCTCAGCCACCTTCTTATACTCGCTGGGGTCGGGGAACCGTTCCTTCTGGATTCTTGTAATATAGATAACGTCAGCGGTACCTATCACATCCTCGACCCGGTTGGCCAGCTCCGGCTTGGCGCCCATCTTCTTCACCGTGGCGATCATCTCCTCCGGCATCTGAAGCGTCGGCGGAGCAATGAACGTAAGTTTTGCATCGAACATGGCAAGGGCATAAGCCAGCGAGTGTACGGTTCTGCCATACTTCAGGTCGCCGACCAGTGCAACGTTTCTCTTGTTTAATTTTCCGGTTTCCTTTCGGATTGTGAAAAGGTCGAGAAGCGTCTGGGTCGGATGCTGGCCAGCTCCGTCCCCCGCATTGATGATGGGTTTGTCCGAGAATCGGGCCGCCAGTTTTGCGGCTCCTTCCTGCGGGTGCCTTAGAACGATAACGTCGGAATAGGCCGCGGCCATCCTTATTGTATCGGCCAGGGTTTCTCCTTTCTTAGCTGACGTGCCCCCGGGGTCGGCGAATCCAAGTGCCCTTCCGCCGAGGCGCAGCATCGCGCTCTCGAACGATAACCTCGTCCTCGTGCTGGGTTCGAAAAAGAGAGTGGCCATTATCCTGTTCTTCAGAAGGTCGCTGGTCTTTTCCCCTCTGGCTATGGGCAGCATCTTCTCCGCCACATTCAAAATCCGCTCGATATCCTTTTTAGAAAAGTCCCGAATGGAGACCACATGCATCCCTTTGAAACTCATGCCAATCGGGAGCACTTATATGAGGGGGTGTTTATAACCCTTTGCAATGAAATATTGGAAATGTTTTTCCATGATGAAGTGTTTTAGGGTTCGTATCGGGTGTAGAGAAAAATGAAACTCACGTACGCGGACGCAGGCGTGGACATAGACAAGAAATCCGACGCGATAGAAACCCTGGTAAAGAATCTTTTGTATACCCGCAAGGGTGTTGGAAAGCGCATTGAGATGCACGGGGGATATGCCGGCTTCGTAGAATTCGGAGGTTATGCCTTAGGTATTTGCACCGACGGTGTAGGCACCAAACTGATGATTGCCAACGAGATGCACAAGTGGGACACCATCGGCATCGATTGCGTGGCCATGAATGCCAACGACCTCATATGCGTGGGCGCCGAACCGCTGGCCTTTGTCGATTACATTGCCATTGACAAGCCGGACGAGGAAATTGCGCATCAGATAGGTCTGGGACTTGCAGAAGGGGCGAGACAGGCCAACGTATCCCTGGTGGGCGGGGAGTTTGCCATATTACCCGACATGGTTAACGGTTTCGACCTTTCCGGTACGTGTCTCGGCTGGATAAAGAAGAACAAGCTCATCACCGGCAAGAAATGCGCTCCCGGAGACGCGATAATCGGCATCCGGAGTTCCGGAATTCATTCTAACGGCTTATCGCTGGCCAGGAAAGTGCTCGAGGTGAATGAGATCCGCTGCGACGAGAATTTCCCGCGGCTGGGCAGGAACATCGGCATGGAGTTGCTGGAGCCCACGAGAATCTACGTCAAGGAGATACTTCGGGTTGTAAAATCCTGTGCGGTCAATGGTATTGCGCACATAACCGGCAGCGGGTTGAGGAATTTTGTACGGCTGCATTCGGACAGGGAATTCAGGATTGAGGAACCGTTGGAGCCGCAGCCGATATTCACGATTCTCGAGGAAATGGGAAACATAACAGACAAGGAATTGTACCAGACCTTCAACATGGGCATGGGCATGGCAATGATTCTTCCCCAAAAGCACACGCAAAAGGCGCTGGCCATCCTGAATAAAACCGTGGAGGCCAAGATAGTGGGGAAGGTGTACAAGGGCAAGGGCGCGTGCAACTCCAAGCTGGGCGTCGAGTACATGAGGTATTGAATGTCGATTTACGAGTTCGAGGGAAAGCGACCGAAAATCGGCGCCGGCTGCTATGTTTACGAAAGCGCCAACATCATCGGTGACGTCACCATCGGTGAGAGGTGTTATGTCGGTCCGGGTGCGGTCGTCAGAGGCGATTACGGTACGGTTAAAGTGGGCGACGAAACCGCCATCGAGGATAACGTAGTGATTCATGCCAGACCGGACGAATTATGCAAGATAGGCAGTCACGTAACCCTGGGACATGCGGCAATAATACACAACGCGACCTTGGAGGACTGGTGCGTCATCGGCATGGGCGCGATTGTATCAGATTATGCCCGTATCGGCGAGTGGGCCGTGGTCGGCGAGGGCGCGGTGGTAAAAAACAAAACGGTAATCGAGCCAAGCCAGATAGCCGTTGGAGTGCCCGCGAAACCGGTTGCTCCGGTATCCGACGAGTACAAAAAACTGTGGACCCATTACAAGGGACTATACGCCGAGCTGGCAGAAAAGCGGTTGAGAGACGGGTTGAGGAAGGTTTAGTCACTTACCAATCCACAACCCAGATAGTGTCGGACGGTACATGAACCAAATAGCCCTCGCCTGGAGTCATCATGTAAGTGTCGTTGAGTGCGCTCTTCAAGTAAGGAGAGTTTTCATCGTATCCTTCGATCGCATCATAACCGGTTCCCATCAAAGCTTCAGCAACGGTCTTTTGGACGAATGAGGGATAGCCAACCATATTCCAACCTGCTTTCAAAGGAATCATTGTAATGCCTGGCTCCAGGCCCTGAACTGTCAATGTGGATAC
>DAOVAY010000019.1 GCA_030670795.1 Methanobacteriota archaeon
CGCGTCTATCGCCGGCACGAAGGACTTGATTATCTGGTCGTTCACGGCCAGCGGGAGCTCGTCCGCAATCTTTTCCTGTATCGCATGCTGGAGCAACCGGACCATTCTCGTCTGATTTATTGTCACGCGGCCGTCTGTCAAATCCTGGCCCACCAGCTTCCATTCCTCGCTCCTCATCTGCGAGCTGTTTTTCAGGTAATCGGAAAAGTGAATGCTGACGCGCGAATCCGCGGTTTCCATTGCGTCGATGCCCAAGATGCTGGACATCTCCAATATAAAATCCAAATCTTCATCGCTCAACCGATGTTGCATTGTCACGGCCTCGGCCAGCGCATACCTCTGTATAAGATGGTCGTCAGCTGTACAGGAGACAATCATTCTTGCCACCACGTATGACAGCAGCTCGACAATTCTGTCGACCTCGCTGGCCATTGGGCTGTCGTGTACCTCTCCGTCCACCAAAGCATCCATGACGCGGCGCCTGCCCGCATCCCGCGCCTGCTCGTATGCCGAGGAAGATACCAAATCGTCCAGAGTTACATCCTGGCTCTTGAGGTATTCCGCGGTTCCGGGAAGTATGGGGTAACGGGCCAAGGTTGAGATGTCCATTGTGAACTCCAAATGCCGGGGCGAATAAAATATTGTCGCTTCGCCCGACGCAAGTGTTAATTAAGGTCTTGCACATCACAACACGATACGAAGTGGTGGCTGTAAATGGCGGAAATAAAAATTGCTGGCTCCGAAGAGACCGTAAAAATCGGCAAGGTCATATGTTTGTCGAGGAGCTACAAGGCCCATGCCGTTGAAATGGGCAGCGCAGTTCCGGACAATCCCGAATTCTTCCTGAAGCCCTCCACATCTATTATCAGAAACCGTGAGCACATAATACTGCCGAAAGAATCGGAAGAAGTCCACCATGAAGTGGAGCTGGCCGTCGTCATCGGCAAGGGCGGCAAGAACATCCCGAAAGATGCCGCAATGAACCACGTCCTTGGATACACCGTGTTCATCGACGTAACCGCCAGGGACATCCAGTCAAGGGCGAAAAAGGCGGGAAAACCCTGGTCCGCAGCAAAGGGTTTTGACACCTTCGCGCCCATGTCCGACATCATGCCGAAAGATAGAGTGAAGAACAAACACGACCTCAACATCTGGCTGAAAGTGAACGGAGAAATGCGGCAGATGTCCAACACCGGCAAGATGATATTCACCATCGAGGAAATAATAGAACACATCTCAACAATAATGACGCTGGAACCGGGAGACGTTATAGCCATGGGTACGCCGGAGGGCGTAAGCCGGATTGTTGCCGGGGACGAAATCGAGGCCGGCGTCGAGGGCGTAGGCATTATTGAGATAGGTGTAGGGTAAATCTTTATTAACGAAATGAAACTTATTGGATTGAGCGTTTATCATGGGGTCGGGGGAACTTAAGAAGGTGATGAACGACCTTCTCAAACAGAAATCCAAGCGCATTGTTACGGGTACCGTGAGGACCGGCCGCCGTACCGACATAATGACCGTGGGGAAGCAGGGGCGTTATCTCAAGTACAGGGCTCCCAAGGGTGAGGTTTCCGATATTGCGATTTTGCCTACAATCAAGGCCGCCATCATGCATTCCAAGCGCGGTAAGATCGAGGTGAAGAAGCACGATTATCGTGAAAAAGTGCGGCGGCGTAAGATTTCCACGCTCATTTGCCTGGTTCTGGACGCATCCAGCTCCATGGTCATGGACGCGAAGATGAAGGGCATAAAGGACGCGCTTGAAGAGCTCATGCTCGACGCGTATCAGAAGCGGGACAGGATTTCCCTGGTCAGCTGTTACGGCCGCTCCGCCGAGGTCGTTCTGCCTTTCACGTCCAGCATAGAGAAGGGCAAGCAGTACATCGAAAGACTGGCCTTCGGCGGTACAACCCCGTTGGCAGCGGGAATGCGCCAGGGCCTTGAGAATCTCAGGGCAAAACTCAGAATAGAAAAGGACACCAATCCGCTCCTAATCGTGGTGACGGACGGCTCGGCCAACACGCCCATCGTTCCCGGCGAGGACATAGAGACCGAGATACTGGACACCTGCATTTCCATAGAACGGGCGCACATCCCCACCCTCGTCATCGACGTGTCTAGGGAAGGGGCGGAACTGGCCAGAAAGATGGCCGACCTTGCCGGCGGCGTGTATTCTCATCTGGAGCACGAGGAAGTGCTGGAATCGCAGGTGAGGATGGAGGAGGTCATGGAGTTCGACAGGGTGCTGGAATACGCCTCAATCGGCCTCGTAGACCCCAATTTCAAGGGCGCGGTGTTCCAGGCGAAGAAGAAGAATGTGGTGCGCGATGTCCTGGAATTCGTGGACGCGCTTTCCCTGGAGTTCAAGGCCATAGATTGCCAGTCCGGCTGCGACCCCGCAGACCCGGAATCATTCTGTTATGCCTGTCAAATGAGATATCTGGACGCGGCAGAGCCCCCCGAGTTTAAGACCGTGCTCCGCACGTTTCCCATAATCCAATTAGACATGAAGCACACCACCAAGGAGACGATTGGCGACATTTACATACGGTTCCTTGCCACCACCAGCGACCTTTCCGAAGTAAATCGTGGAATCCTATTCGTGGAGAACATGGACAATTTGGACAAGGATATCGCCGAGACACTGGCTAAAACCTTGAGGGACCGCAGTTACACCCTGGAGAAGGATGGCAAGACCATGACCTTCCCGTGCAAGTTTTCCATCGTGGGCACCCTGAGCAAGAAGGACGCCGAAATTAATCCGGAGTTGGAAGAGCAAATCACGCTGTTCGTTTCGGAGGAGGAGGAAATTGAGGAGTTGGAGTACAGAACCAAGTATATTCAGTACAAGAAGGATTACGACGCCGATCCCGCAAATTTCCAGACCAAGATAGACCGTGCCAGGAGAGAGTGGATATTGGATTATCTGCGGGCTCGCAAATTAGTACCCGAAATCAAGATTTCAGATGTGTTGGAAAAGGCCTTGGAAAGATACGCGCCGGAACTCAGCGTGGAGGAGTGCTTTCCGCCGAAGCTGAAGGAGCTGGCCAGGGTGGTGGCTGCAAAGCGAATGAAGACGGAAGTGACCGACAAGCACGCGGCAGAGGCCATAGAGCTCATCCGCAAGCAGGATAGGGAACTTCAAGGTGGTGAGGTGGACATTCCGCCGGTACTGCAACCCTTCGTGGGCATAGCCGAGGCAGTGGCAGAGGCCGAGGTGCTCAAAGACAAGCTCCTGCTATTACTGGTGTCAATGGAGGATGTCGGCGGCGCCCTCATCAGAGGTTTCCATCCGGACTCGGTGAGAAGCGCGCTGCGTTATCTACAAGAGATGGAGTTCACCATTCAAGTGCCGAAAGATTGCCGCTGTGCCTGTGACCCGTCCAGACCAGAGGAGTTCTGCCCAGAGTGCCGGCTGAAATATGAGTATGACCGCCTGGAAATCGAGGAGCAAAAGCTGCCTGTGGTGTTCCTTCCCAAGGAAGTGGACGTGGAGGCGTTGAAGGGGTCGGTGTTCGTCAGTTATGTGGTGAAGCCCAACCTGCTCACCCGCGCCCACAGGGGCATAATGTTCGTGGAGAACATAGACGAGCTGGATTATGAGGTCGAGACAGCGCTGGCCAGTGCCGTGACCACTGGAAAGAACTCGGTGGAAAGAAACGGCGTGATTGTAGAGCAGCCGTGCCGAATCCTGCTGATCGCCACGATGGAAGACCCGGAGGCGGAACTTCATCCGCTGGTGTCGGACCGCCTTTCAGTACTTCTGGAAGCCACCCCGGAAGACAGGACGCTCATCCGCCTCAGGGCGCTGGAATACCTGGAGGAGTTCGGAACCAGACCGGATATGTTCAGCACCAAGATACTGGCCAATAAGGAGGAGGCGAGAGAGAACGTGCTTGCCGGGCAAGTGCTCGTTCCCGAAGTCCAAATTCTGGATACGCAGCTGGACCTTATCGCGAGAATGTGCGCCGAGTTCGATGTGGAGGGCAACAGCAACGAGTTCAGAATCGAGAGCGTAGCAAAGAGCCTGACCGCCATTAAGAACGAGAGAAGGGTCAGTGACGAGGACATTGTCGACGCCGCGCAGATGGTCATACCCCTGACCGCCTCGTCCAAGCAGGAGACGCGAGAGGAGCTGGCTGAGTCCATCAGAGACATGGTGATGGGACATGCTTGAAGGCCTGGACGATATCACTTTTGAGGATTTATCCAAGTTCAGAAAGAAAGAGGACGCGCCCGAATACCCCCTGGTCAGGATTGTGGGGCAACAGTCCATGAAGAAGGCGCTGATGCTGCTGGCTTCAAACCCCGACATGGGCAACATGCTGTTGATGGGCGAGGAAGGAATAGGAAAGGCAACGGCAGCAAGAGGGCTTCGGGATTTATTACCCGACATCAATGTGGTGACGGAATGCGCCTTCAACTGCGATCCGGAAGACGATGACGAGCTGTGCCCCGGTTGCAAGAAGACCAAAGCCAAGAAGACAAAGTTGGATGTCATTACGCGGCCAACGCCGCTGTCGGAGTTGCCCTTGGGTGCCTCTGACAAAATAATTTTCGGGGGGTTTGACCACAAAGGCGATTTCAAGCCCGGCATCATCGGGAAGGTGAACAGGGGATACCTGCTGGTGGAGAAGGCCAACCTGCTGAACCCGTCCATACTTGACAGATTGCTGGCCCTCACCGAGACGGGCGTGCACAAGCACACCGAAGACGACAAAGAATTCGTTCACGCGGCAAGGTTCGTGCTCATTGCCACCCTGAACCCGGAGGACGGCGAACTCGACGTGGAAGCCATAGCCAGGTTTCCAGTGGTCCTCAATGTGAAGGCCATCAAGGACATCGAGGAGAGAATCGAAATCGTGAGAAGGGTGGAGGCCTACAAAAAGGACCCGGAAGACTTCGTGACAAAGAGCCAGAGGGAGATCGCCGCATTCAAGAACCGGGTGCAGAACTCAAGACGAATGATAAAACGAGCAGACCTGCCGAAAAAGGTGGCCACCGCCATAAACAAGGTCCTGAAAGACGTGAACCAGGACAATGACTGGATAAAGAACGCACTCAGGCAGGCGGCCCTGGCCAACGCCGTGTTCGACGACAGACTGTGGGTCACCCTCGACGACGTGGCAGAAGTGGCGGAGATGGTTTTGGGGTATAGGGTGGAAAGTTAATCTAACAATCGCTTCTGACCAGTTATGGCCTGATAATCACCGATGTTCTGGCTTGCTTCCAAACAGCCTAAATAATTGCCTTCCGGGGAGCGGAGGGCATAGTATTCGATCAGAACCTTTTGCTTTTCACCGTCCGGCCCTATCGGCAGGTCAATCCAAAATCTTGCCTTGTCGCGTTTGCCTTCTTTCATTTCCGCTAGTATCTTCTCCACTTTGTCAACGCTCTTCGGCGGATGACAGTTGTGAACGTCTTTCCCGACCACGCCTTCGGGCCTTTTGAATATGCGTGTCTCGTGTTTGTTCCAAGCCAGTACCTTGTCGTCCGCATCGACAACCGAAAATTCGATCGGAATGGTTTCAAGCATTGCCGCCAGCACATCTTCAGGTAAATTACCAATCATATCTTTGCCTCCGATTGCAGATGGCTGTTGTGAATAAATAGTATTCGCCAGAAGATTTTGCTACCCAAACTTCCTGCCCGTTTGCGTGAACGCACTCCTCTTCAGATTGATGTATTTGCTCTCGTCCTTTCCGATTATATTACCGCACTGGCATTTTATCTGGTTACCGTCTCGGATGCTAAAATCCTCGGCAACGCGGTCGGGCCACAAGTGCCTGACCTGCCCCTTTCCTATCTTCAGGTACCGGAAGAGTTTGGCCTTACATTTGGCGCATTTGATGGTTATCACAAAAAGTCCTCAAGCGTTAGTTTTTTATCGGTTTTCTTCACTTTGGGTGTTAATTCTTTCTTGACTTTGTCCTTTTTAACTGATGGTCCAGACCCCATAAAGTCGTCCAGCGAGGTTCTCTGATGCCCCGTTATGAGTTCATGAACGTCCCAGCCGAACACGTCGGTGATGCGGGCGAGGGTCATGGCCACGCGTCTTGCGTAGTACTGGTAGTCTGGTTTTTTCTTAAAATCTCGACCTGAAATGTAAGGCTCCACTTCCTGGGGGCTTTTTCTGGCATCCGTAACTATCCAGGAAACTTTCATGCCCGGCATGAACTCGTAGCCCAAGTCCATCAGTTTCTTGGCAGTCTGGACCGTCGATTGCGAGTCCGGGTCTTTGTACCGATCGAAGCTGCGACATGTTCGCGATATCACCAGGCTTTCGGTCGAGGCTTTTCCGTCACCAACGTCCTTTACCAAGTCTCGGGCAATTACAATCGCACCGTCAATGTCATGTTCCAGTATCTTGCCGAACACCTGGCTCAGTGCTCCGCTCTGTATGTCGAAGGAATCGGTTCTGCGGGTCTCGTAGCCCCTGACAATGGTTGTGTCCTCAGGCCAAACAACATGCCCCACGTACCGTTTCTTGGCCCCGTGCGAGAACATTGGGTTGATAATCATCTCGAACTCCAGGGTGGCGCCTTCCTTCGAATGCCGGTCTGCGATTGACTGGCCCAGTTTCAGGGCTTCGTCGAGGGTGTCGCCGGGTGACTGGAAGAATACGGAATCGGTATCGCCGTAGACGACCCGAAGTCCTTCGTCTTCCAATTGTTGGATTATGCCCTTGGTGTTCTCCCGCGCAAAGGCCGTGATGCTGGCTCCAATCTTGGGATTGGTGAACCTGTAGAACGCGGACGCGAAGACGCCGTAGACGGCGTTCATCAAGGTCTTGATGGCGAATTGCAAACCGTCAAAGTAATCCTTCTCCTCGTCGGTCTTGGCCTTCTTCATCTTGGATTTTATTTCGTCTCTTTCTGCCATCAGCGTTTCCAGCAAGCCGGGGAGCAGCCCTTCCCTGGATTCCTTGTCCAGATAAGCCACACCGGGCTCGGGACTCTTTATCGAGCCGGATTTGTCAAAAGTTGTAAAGCAGATGTTCTTGGCGATGATGAGGCTCGGATACATGCTCTTGAAGTCGAGCACGCACACCCAGTCGTATAGGCCGGGATCGATGGTGTGCACGTAGCCGCCCTCTATCGGCCGCTCTTTTGTGTGACCGCCGGTCATTAAGACGCCAATCGGGGGGTCGTGCCTGTCGGCAATTCGAATCAACAACGAGTCTATGAGAGTGGACGTTCTGCCGTTTACAACATCGTCCAGGGGCAATTTTGAGACAGTGGCCAGGTCCATGCCCTTCTCCAGGACCGCGATTTTCTGCAGTATCTTTAAAGCTAGTTCGGCGTCTTTCGTACAATATTTGATTACCTTGTCCTTGTCCTCGGCCCATTCCTTGTCTATCTCGGCCGGGTTGACATCCTCCTTCTTTTCCCCGAGCACGAGCTTGGCCATTGCCGCCAGGGTTTCCTGTTTCGGCCGCAGCTCCATCTTTGCCGACCACCAGGCATCGGCGATTATTCTGCCGTGCAGGCGCCAGAAGCGGTTACTCACTAACCTGAACGGCCGTTCTCTCCTTTTATCACGGCCTATCTTCACGGAGTCAATGCGGTGGTGTTTGGCCCGCTCCATCAGCAGCGGGATGTCGTAACCGTCGATGTTGTAGCCGGTTATTACGTCCGGGTCCTCATCGTTGACATAAGAAATGAAGTCTTTTATCATCGATTTCTCGTCGCCGGCAAAGCTCTTTTTCTTGATGCGCTTGCCGCCGGATGTGGCACAGCAGATGGTGTAAATTTCACTTGTCTGGATGCTGTTCTCGATGTCGAAGCTTAAAATCTTTAGGAGTGGCTTGAACGGCTCCATGTTCTCGAACTTCTTCGCCCGGACCACGATATCGGTGGTGTAATTCTGGTTGTCCATCTCCTCACCATAGACCTTGATGCAACTGGCAAGGTCAAAATCGTAAACGAACCTGTGATGAAATGGGATGTCCGCGGCGAGCGGCCTGGAGAAGCGTTTTCTGTAGTCGGGTACCTCCCACGGTCTCCTTATCGTGATTCTTGCCGCCCTTCTCAGCCCTCCATCGTAAAAGAGTTCGGATTCTTTGATTTCGAGCACATTGGCATTCTTCCGGAGCTCGGCCAATTCTGATGATTTGGGCTCAATGGCGAAGAAGTAGGGCTTGAATCCCTCGTACCTGATCGTTATTGACTTGTTCTTGTCTGTCCTTCCGAATAATTCGACGGTCACATCCTCACGGTCGTAGGAGGCCATGATCAATCTGACTTTCCAGGATTTCATGCCCGTATCATCTCCTGGCCACGATTGTAATGACGTCGTCCTTCTTCAGCTCGTGCTCCGCTCCGACCACGCGTTTGGTTCTCGCATCGATGGCCCGGATGAAGCCGTCTCCGATTTCGGAGTGTATCTTGTATGCCAGGTCTTTTGCATTGCATCCCCTCGGCATCAGGTGAACGTCCGGCAACACCCGCCCTTCCTTGTCCGTATACTTGTGCTCGTCCTCCACCGGATATACGGGAATCATGTCCAGAAGGTCGTAAATGGCCGACTCAAGGCACTTCTGAATGCCCGTTCCTCCGTAATTCTTCAGATACTCGGCGATCTTGTCCAGGCCCTTGACTTGCGCGTCCGTGAGCTTGGAGCGGTCCGGTATGTTGAATGTGTCGGTTCCGTACTCGTATTCTATCAAGCCACTCTTTGCAGCTCTGCGCAGGGCTAGCTCGTATTCTGCCGATGTGGGAATTACAATCGTATCTTTCAGGGCGGATAAGTTATCCAGGAATTCCTTGGGCGCTTGATCGCATTTATTGGCCGCGATTATCATGGGCTTGCCAGTTTGCCGGATGTAAGTGCATATACTGAGTAGGTCGTCGTCGGTCCATTTTAAAACGTTTTCTTCCAAGTTGGACTTCCTCAACGCATGATATATCTGGGCCTCGGTGATGGCCAGTCCGGTAAACCGCTCGTGCAGCATCCGCTCTATCTTCATGCCTTCAAGGGAGCTCTGTCTGGAAATTTTCTTCCAATCCTTTTGAAGAATTGACAATAGCCAGTATGAAATCTCGCGGTCCAGGAACTCGACATCTTCAAGAGGATCATGAGTGCCGATTTTGCACGGCGTGCCATCCTCGGTGGTTCCGCCGCTCGCGTCAACGATGTGAATCAGGGCGCTCGCCTGCCTTAAGTCGTCGAGGAACTTATTGCCAAGACCCTTCCCCTGCCAGGCATCGGGAACAAGACCGGCCACGTCAATCAATTCCACCGGTATCAGCCGGGTGCCGTTATCGCACTGGGAGTTGTTTGGGTTGCAATCGACGCCGAATTCCTCATGGGGGCATTTGCCACGCACATAACCCACTCCGACGTTGGCCTCGACGGTCGTAAAAGGATAATTGGCTATCTCTGCCGGAACCATTGTCACGGCTGAAAAGAATGTTGATTTGCCAACGTTCGGCTTCCCGACTATTCCTACGTCCATCTGTTGCCCCCCGACCTTAATCGCACTCTGCATAAAAAAGGTTAGCAAGAATGGGAAAAACGCAGCGCTCAGGTGTCTGAGGAGGTCCGTGCCTTCTGAAGCTATAATTTAGGTCTGTGAGGCTTTGTCCAGTATAGGAGCAGCATGGATAGGATAATGATTCCGAAAGGTATCATGAAGATGAGGGAAGAAGTGAAGGTTGGTCCGAATATCAGCCAGCTCACGTTCATGTTCGTGTACGGCCAGAATATGGGGTTGAAGTGGTGCGTGAAAATATCAAATATCACATGACTCAGGGTTCCGATACCGGCCGAGGCCAGCGCCCACATCGGGTCGGTAGGCGCTTTGGTCACGTCCACCCCGGCGAATATATGAATTTTCTCTTTTGTGTGTCTTTTAAACCAGCGGCCAATCGGCGGGACGAAAAAATAAGCGATTATAAAGACTATCAAAATGTCAATCGTAAGGGCTCCGAGTAATGAGTGCAGGGGGCCCCTGGCATAACCGAGACTCATAGAGGAGGGCAGGAGCGGAAAGATTTCTATGTCAGGTATCATCGCCCCGAAACTGAGGCACATGAAGTGGAACTTTCTCTTCTTAAGCATGAAGACGGGCCATGCGAATCCGAGGTGAAAAGGCGTGAAGGGCATTGGTATGTAAATCGTGGTTGAATATGTATAATTTTCTGATAAAATATTGTTAGAAATTAACATAAAGGTTATATAAACAATTGATGCTTTTCAGGTGGGCGATGCACTATGGTGAAGCTGCCGAGCGGAAGGATTGTGCGGACACTTTTTGGAGGCAAGGTCGCACTTAAGACGGCAATGGGTTATCTTGAGACTGGGTCGATAGACGGGTTGGTGAGAACCAGTTTTACCAGGAACGGCGGACCCTCGATCGGCCATCTCGTCACCAGGAAGGGAAAACTTCATTTGGCAATCCACGAAAGTGATAAAGAACTCTTCAGTGAAGACGCCCTTTACGAAGTTGCGAGAGACTCGATAAACGACGACTGCATCATCGAGATCCGGTCCTATTCTTATAGATCTTCTTCGGTATCCGTAAATCATCTCGGCGATACGCATCCCGAAGGGTTGTTCGGGCATGAGCCGGACATTGATACGATATTGGGAATTGTAACGGATGAAGAGAAAGACCGAATCGAGAAGGAGAGAGAAGAACAGGAAGAGAAGATGATGAGGGACAAAGTGCTCAAGCGAGCGGACGAGGAGCTCCAGGCGACAACAGAAGACTTGGATAAGGCCATGGTGGAAGCCGTATCCAGAGCCGAAGATTTCGAACGGATGCAGTCCGAACTAGAGTCCGTCCGCATGGGTAGCGTAGCCCTGTTGAAGCATTTGACCTCAGACAAGAAAGGTTTGAGCGAAGAGGACGTCATGGAGATGGCCGACAGAAAGGTAGAGGAGATGAGGCTTCAGGGAAAGTCGGAAGAGCTTGAGAACAAGGCGAAGATACTGGACGAGAAGGAAAAGAGCATAAGAAAGAAGGAGATGATTCTGGCCAAAGAGGAAGAGGTCATTAAGGCCAAGGAAATCGAAACCACATCGAAGGTAAAGAAGCTGGCCAAAGAGCGGGAAGAGTTGGAATCCTTATGGGCCGACATATCCGAAGAAACCAAGAAACAGAATATTACCAGAGTTGGCCTGGAGAAGAAACTTGACGATTATGTGAAGAAGGAAGCGCTAATTCTAAAGATGGAGGACCGCCTGCAGAATAAGGAAAAGGAGCTGGGAGAGCGTGAGGCCGCGGCTAAGAACGCGTTCCTGGAGGTAAAGGAAGGCAGGGATTTCCTGAAAAGGCAGGAGGATGACATCGACAAGAAAGAGAAGAAGATGTCCTCGGAGAGAAAGAGCGCGGCCCATGAGGCAAAGAGACTGGACAAACTGTCAATGACCCTGGATGAGGACACTATCCGCCTGGATAAACTTGAGAAGGAATTGCAGATGGCGGCGGAGAGGAATGAAGGTGATGTTGCCAAGCTCAAGGCGGAGCGGGAAGAGCTGACCAACGACAGAAAAGTGCTGGATGATGAGAGAAGGGCGGTCGAGAAAGACAAGACGGCGTTAGAGAAAATCAACGAGCAGCTGACCAAGATGGAAGACACCCTTAAAGACGAAAAGAAGGCGCTGAGGAACATGTCCCGGGAGCTGGCCAAGAAGGAGAAGGAGTTGGCCGCGGGCGAGTCACAGTTAAGCGCAGAGATGGACGCCGTGAAGGAAATGGAGCAGGAGCTCAAGGGCATGGAGGCCCATGTGGAAAAAGGGCAGCGGAAATTAGAAAGGGACGCCGTCAAGCTGGACAACCGAACCAAGGAGCTGGCCGACATTGCTCTGGAAACCGAGAAGAAAATCGTTGAGCTGGCTAAAAAAGACAAGGAGCTCGAGGACCTGCAGGAACAGGTGGACGACCGCTCTGCCGATTTGGACACTATGGAGAAGACCCTCACTTCCGAACGTGAAAAGCTGGACAAGGAAAAGGCCAATATGCTCGAAGGAATCGAAGGGAGAAGACAGGATATTGAAGTTCACGAAGTTAGGCTCGTAGACACTGAAGCGGACCTGAAGAAACTTGAAGGAAGACTCAAGAAGAGAGAGAACGGACTGAAGGCCCTGGAAGAGGAACTGGCTAAGAAAAAGCAGGAACTCGAAGAGGAGGAAGAGGAACTGGGCGAGCGCGATTCTGCCATCGACCTGGGAGAAAAGGAGCTGAAAGAGAAACACAGGGGCTTCGAAAGGGAATGTGCCAAGAAAGAAAAATCCGAGACAAAGAGGGAAGAGGCAATCAAACGCAACGCCCAGAAGGTTGCCGACCAAAGGGCGGCATTGAGAGAACATGAAGAAGACGTCAACGCCCAGATGGAGTCGGTGAAGGCCGAGATGGCAAAAGTCCTGGAACATAAAGAGGCGCTGCAAAAGGACGAAGAAAACTTGAAGGAGCACGAGCTCATACTCAAGGCCAAAGACGACAAGCTCACTTCCTACGAGTGGCAGCTGGAGAAGAGAGAGGACGACATCCGGGAAAAGGTCGAAGGGGAGCTGATGGGACGCCTTGCCGAGCTGGACCAACGCGAGGCCGCCTTAAATGAGAAGGAAAAGGCCTGGAATAAGCGTCAGGACGAGCTGTCGCGGTTAAAAGAGAAGCTGCGCGGAATTTAGAGGTTTACAAAACATTGTACCAAATAACTTAAATACTACACAAAACGCTGTACCAATATTCACTTATATAATTTAATACATAGAACGTACGGGTGAAAGAATAAGGAGAATCCTTGCAGTCGGCATTATTTTCGCGTTGATTTTATCCAGCATGGGTTTTGGCTCGGTGTTGGCTCAGGAGGAAGAGCTTGTTCTTCGTGTGGCAATGCAGAACAGCATGAGGACCACCAACCCGCTCAATGCGGGGACCGTGGAGGACTGGAACGTTCTGCAATGGCTTTATGATAGCCCTGTTTTTACAGATTTTGAAACGGACGAACTGGTCCCTTATATAGCTGTGGGGTCGGCGAACCAGTCGACTGATTTATCGCAGATTGGCTGGAGCGATTGCACAATCGGGACCTTCGGTTACAACCCGAAATACACTTGGATGGACCAGAATAGATCGGAAGCCACAATATTCTACGATTTTACAGACGTGACCTGGCACGACGGTACCCAGATGACAATTTGGGACGTACTTTTCTCCTATCATGTTGCCGCCCAGATGCCGGATTGGACAAGTGACATAAACTGCCTTAAGGATAAGGGTGGAAGATGGGGAACCAACTACCCAAACGACCACAAGTTGCATATTGAGAATGTGTGGGTGAGCGGCGACCATCTCCAGGCCGCATTGAAATTCACGCTTCAAGAGCCGTTTTATGCGTTCTTCAGAAATTCACTGAAGGTCTTTTTGCTTCCGTATCACATCTGGGGATCCACAACAGGGGAGCAGAGCGTTGACAACACCAAGATATGGTGTGACCCAGATTATAATAAGGACGCGTCAGAGGCCTGGAGTATCTACGACGCTACCGCCTGGGATAATCCAAGTCCTGTAGGAAGCGGTCCGTTTGAGTGGGACTACTGGGATATTGCCGGTGGCATCTCAAAGATTTCAACTTACAGGGAACACTTCTACAAATCAGGATACAAGTATTACGAAGATGCCAGACAGCCCAACATAGATGCGATTGTGTTTAAAATATACAGAACTGCTGAAGCGGCAGTACTGGCCTTGAAAAATGATGACGTTGATTACATTGCCTGGTCAGTTCCACCGACATTTGTCGGTGACCTGGCTAATGAGCCCGGTGTTACATTGCAACAATCACCGGAGCAGGGCTTTTACTATTTGGCATACAATATGAGAAAGGAGTCTTTCGGATATGATGAAAGTGCAAGTTTCCCATATGCTCCCGAGGATGACGTGGGAAAACCGTTTCGTAAGGCAGTGACCCACTGTATTGACAAGAACAGGCTCGTGCAGAGATTGTTGCTTGGCTTTGGGATGGCTGGTGTAGGGCCGATAAGCAGTTTCAGCGATTGGTACAATGCGTCCATTCCGAGATATGCCTTTGAGCCAGATGAGGCCATAAGTATTCTCGAAACCGCAGGTTATCAGCTGACGGACGGACCCGGCTCGACACCGGGACCGGGCAATTGGTGGTTGAATCCAGATGGCTCAACTATTGGAAGCAGCGGTGGTGGTAAGATAGAAATCCTCACACCGCAGGCTGACTACGACCCCATCGCAGCCCAGCAGGGAATCATGTTTGCCACTCAAATGCAAGAGGTAGGAATTAACGCAGAGTCTGTTGCGATGTACAGCGGTTCAATTTTAGACAGAGTAGAACAAAGACAATTCGACATGTATGTTCTGGGTTGGAAAATTAACAGCGAGCCGACAGATTTCCTTCATGCATTCTTCTATTCGGCCAATGCAGTTGCCGGGCTGAATTATCCCGGATACCAGAACTACAGTTTTGATAAAATCATAGAACAAGCGAGGGCGACGAATAATGAGGATGAAAGAAAGCAATTGATAATGGACACCCAAGCTTCAATAGTCTATGATTTGCCCTACGATGTTCTCTATTACAAGACCAATATCGAGGCATATCGGTCGGATAACTTCCGTGGCTGGGTCCCGGATTCCTCAGGGACAATCTTCAACAAAGAATCCATTCATAGAATTCACGCTCCAACACGTTATAAGCTCAGGGCTCAGTTCGTGAATATGGAATCTGCCATGTATTCCAATCAAACCATGCCCGTCAGCGTCCTCATAAAAGACCAAGATAACATGCCTATTCAAGGGGCGATGGTATGGTTAGATTCATCGTTGGGCAAATTAGAAGAAGAAATCGGCAACACCACCAGCAGTGGCCGGTTTGTTACTGAATTCATTGCACCTTACATCAGGCCCACCCGAGATAATATTAACAATGGAACCACGGTGATTATCAATTTGCGATTGGCAACGTATTCTTTTGATGGTATTGAATATGATCCCGCACCCAGTTTATTGGCTCTCGTAACAATATATCCGGAGAATGTTGATTTCCTATCTGTAACAATATCTGCTGAGCCCGATGTCATAGACCCTGATGTGGATGAGGACGGCATTCAGGGATTCACGATTGTGGAAGTGTTGGTCGAGTTACATTCTGGCGCATACCCGGGTGGAAATCCGGTTTCAGGAATAGAGGTGTATATAACCGTATCCCCAGCAGTTCCAAACATTTCACCGGAATCGGCAACAACAGACAGTAACGGTAAGGCCACGTTTACGGTGACGTCCACAGACTTGCCTGATGATGATGGTAGTCAATACGAGTTCCAAATTTATGCAGATGCGGTCCATCCAACAAATTCAGACATCAAACAGGGGGATCAAGTGCTCACTGTCCATATTATAGACGCAGTTCCACCGCCTCCTGCACCGGATCCAAGGCCCTTTAACATGACGCTGTTGATGATTGGCGGTCTTATCTCGGTTGTTTTGGTAATAACCATGCTTTTAGTGGTGGCTGTTTTGTCTGGGAGGAGGAAATCATGAAGGGGACTGTCCTTATCATGACAATTATCTTACTTTTGGGAGTGGTCTTGCCTAGCCAGGTTTGTTCACAGGAAGAAGAACTAATCCTCAGAGTGGCAATGCAGGACGACATCAGGACAACCAATCCGTTAAATGCCGGTGGTGTCTGGACATGGAACGTTCTACAGTGGCTCTACGACAGCCCGGTATTCAATGATTTCGAGACTGACGAGCAAGTTCCCTACATCGCTGTGGGTTCCGCGAACCGGTCTACCGATTTATCCCAGATTGATTGGAGCGATTGCACAATCGGGACCTTCGGTTACAATCCGAAAGACACATGGGCGGATCAAAACAAATCCGAGGCCACAATCTTCTACGATTTTACAGGCGTAACCTGGCACGACGGAACCCAGATGACAATTCGGGACGTACTGTTCTCTTATCACGTTGCTGCCCAGATGCCGAGCTGGGGTGGGACTAAAAGTGATATTGAATGTATTATTATAAAATATGAGCGTGTGGGTATTTCAAATAAAACACCCGCAATAGAAACGGTGTATGAAAGCCCAGATGGAATGAACGCTGCGTTAAAGTTCATTCTTCAGAAGCCATTTCATGATTTCTTCGAGAAGACCCTTGCCATATTTTTGCTCCCTTATCACATATGGGGAACGACTTTAGGAAATCAGGATTTTGACGACTCCAAAATATTCTGTGATCCAGGATACAGCCCAGACCTTGCAGATGCCTGGAGTGTCGAGGATGCCACTGCCTGGGACAATCCCAGCCCTGTAGGAAGCGGTCCGTTTGAGTGGGATTACTGGGATGCCGCCGGTGGCATCTCTAAAATTACTACCTACAGAGATCACTTCTATAAATCAGGATACAAGTACAATCAAGATGCTAGACAGCCATACATTGATGGGATTGTGTTTAAAATATACAGGACTGCGGAAGCGGCAGTACTGGCATTGAAAAACAATGACGTTGATTACATTGCCTGGTCCGTTCCACCGACTTTTGTTGGCGACTTAGCGAGCGAGGAAGGAATTACGCTACATCAATCACCTGAGCAGAGCTTTTACTATTTGGCTTACAATATGAGGCGGGAGTCCTTTGGGTATGATGAGGAAAAGAGCTTTCCATATTCTCCCGAAGACGACGTTGGTAAGCCGTTTAGAAGAGCTGTGGCTCACTGCATTGACAAGAACAGAATCGTACAGAGATTGCTACTCCACTTTGGCGTGGCCGGTGAAGGTCCGATAAGTTCTGTAAGTTCATGGTATAACGCATCCATTCCCAAATATAATTTTGACCCGGATGAGGCGATAACCATTCTTACGGAGGCGGGTTATCAGCTAACAGACGGTCCGGGTTCTACACCAGGCCCAAGTAATTGGTGGTTGAACCCTGATGGCTCCGAAATAGCCAGGGGGGGCGGCCCGATTCATATACTTACTCCCCAAGCACATTATGATCCGATCAGGGCACAGGCAGGTCTCATGATTGCTAGACAATTGCAAGAGATTGGGATTAATGCAGAATCTAGAGCAATGGACTTCGGTTCTATTGTTGACAGGATAGACCAAAGAGATTTCGACGTGTACATCTTGGGCTGGCGCATAAACGACCCCCCGTCAGACTTCTTACACGCGTTCTTCCATTCGACCAACGCAGTTGCCGGGCAGAATTATCCCGGTTATCAGAACAAGAGTTTCGATGATATAATTGACCACTCAAGACTGACTGAAGACGAGAATGAAAGGAAGCAGGATATTTTCGATGCTCAATCTGCAATCGCTTATGATTTACCCTATGATGTCCTCTATTTCAAGACCAACATCGAAGCATACCGTTCAGACCGTTTCGTAGGTTGGAAAACCACTTTGGAAGAATCAATAATCAACATCGACTCCATTTATCATATTCGCCCGCCTGGTCCCTGGAGGTTAACTGCACAATTCCTTAACATTCCCTCTGCTATGTACTCCAATCAAACGATTCCCGTCAACGTTCTTGTAAAAGACCAGGATAGGCTGCCCTTTCAAGGTGCGGAGGTGGTGTTAAACGCCTCTTCGGGGAAACTGACTGAGGAAACTGGCGTAACCATCAGCAGCGGAATGTTTAGCACCTTCTTCACTGCACCTTATGTGCCGCCTACCCAGGACAATATAAACAATGGTACTACGGTGATTTTAAACATTCGAGAGGCAACTTATGAAGAAGAAGATAGATTGTACGACTCTGCACCAAGTAAGATTATATTAATAAAAATATACCCAACGGACGTTGAGTTTCTCTCGGTTACAATGTCCGCCGAGCCAGATGTTATAGACCCGGATGTAGACGAAGATGGCACATTTGGATTTACAATCGTGGAAGTGGAGGTAAAGTTACACACTGACGTGAATCCTAGCGGAGACCCTGATTCTGGAATAGAGGTGTATATAACCGTGTCCCCAGAAGTCCCTAACATTTCGCCGGAATCGGCAACAACAGACGGTAACGGTAAGGCCACGTTTACGGTCACGTCCACAGACTTGCCTGATGATGATGGTAGTCAATACGAGTTCCAAATTTATGCAGATGCGGTCCATCCAACAAATTCAGACATCAAACAGGGGGATCAAGTGCTCACTGTCCATATTGTAGACGCAGTTCCTTTACCTCCCACCCCGGATCCAAGGCCCTTTAACATGACGCTGTTGATGATTGGCGGTCTTATCTCGGTTGTTTTGGTAATAACCATGCTTTTAGTGGTGGCTATTTTGTCTGGGAGGAGGAAACTAAAGCGGTAAAATCTCATGGCTCCCGTCAGCTTCAACCAACACAGCTTTCGGTTTCACGTCTTTATAATAATCCGCGCTGGAAAAGACAGATATGAGGCGTTTATCGAAGAAGTATTTATAACCGTCCGGCCAGGGTTCGTGCGCCCTGATCATCAGTTCCAGGTTGTTCCTGTCCATGAACTCGTCGAACACGTCCCGACCGAAAGTGAAGAATATGCCCCTCTGGTTGTTGGCCATGTAACCATCACCTGTTTCGGCAGGGTCGTTCCAGAGTATGCCCATTCTCTCGTCCATGTATGATAGCGATGTCCTGTCTATGCTCGCCAAGGATTTCAACGACGGTACACGCCTGCAAACGCCCCCGTGAATTGCAAACGTCTTGCCGTTCAGCAGGGCGGCCAGGGGCAGCGTGGCAAACCAGGAATTGTATTGCAGGTATGTGATCTTGTCATATCTCCTAAGAACGGCGTCAATAAAACCGAACATCGAATTTACTCCCGTAAACTCGTGATTGGCCCTGATGTAATGGACCTTGTCCGGGTGAAGAAGGGTGTTGGCCAGCAGTAGGTTCACACACTCTAGCTGTTTGCTGCCCCTGTCAATCACGTCTCCCAGGAATACGATTTTTGAATCTCTTTCATCGGCCAGGTTAAAAACCGAAATCGTCGCGTCAAGGTCGCCGTGAATGTCTCCCACGAAAAGTGCGCTGCCGGACAATCCGAGAATGTTCTTCTTTTTCATGGTACGGTCGGCCGCCGCCTTTATCAGTCTAATCAAGTTATCTTGACTTAGCCAATCTAAAGATGCGGGTTTCTCAATGACTTTTTCAGATATCTCTTCGACATTCACAGTTGTGCCATCTTGTCGCACCTTAAAATCTTTTCCAGCGTTGCATTTCAAGAAGTTTTTTATACTTGTAGTAATATATTATGTTGGGATTACTATGAAGGGAGCACGTGCACTCGTAGTGGGAATAGGCCTGATGTTTCTGGTGGCGCTACTTGTACCGCTGGCCATTGGAGAGAACGATTCAATACACGTTGTGTTAACGGTAGATGATCTGGAATATCGGGCAGAGCAGACTGTTACTGTGACCGTCAATGTCTATGACAAGGGTCAACTGATTGATGTGCCCGGTGCTCCTGCGGATAACATCACGCTTACAGTTAGGCAATTGGGCATACCTGGAAATCCGTGGACCGACCTCGACCTCAATCATGACTCTACTGGCGTATATCATGCAACCTTGACTATCACTGAGGAATATCGCCTTCAGTTTTTATGTGAAGTAGACGTTGGAAACGACCATGACGAGGATGACTTCGATTTATACATAACGGAAACCGAATTCTCTGTGGATGTAAACTTCGATGGCCAGGAAATGATTGTGGCGCACCCGGGCGATGCCGTAACAGCCACGATAGAGGTGAGATATGGCTCCACTCTTGTGGACGTGAGCGGCTTTGACATATTGACCATTACGGATCCCGAGGATAATGAAGTAACACTTGCCCACACGTGGATTAGTACGGGCATTTACCAGACCACTTACACTATTCCGTCAATAACCAGGAGCGGGAACTATGAGATTACCGCCAGCCCCGTGGATGTGTGGCAGGAAGATTCTGCGGACATTCAGGTGAACGTGCTTGATGTTTGGTATCATAAGCTCTCAGCCTACGGTGAAACCGTCTCCTTCGAGGTCTGTGTTGCAGACCTTGATGGCCAGCCGGTGAATGGCGCAAGCGTACTGGTACAGAGAGGCGGCCAGTTGCCCGTTACCGGCACTACAAATGACACCGGAAGAACATTGATGTCGTTCATCAACGTCGGCGGCTCGGTGTGGGTGGATGGGTATGTGCTCAGCGGCGGTTTCAACCAAAGTATAGAAGGCGTCATCTATAACCCGCAGCCGGATTCGGCACATCATAGTGGTCTTGACATCATCTGGAATGGCAACGATTACCTGTTTTCACCAGGAGAAAGCGTAACAATACCTTACACGGCGTTTTATGACGAGGAGCTGTTGAACGGTCAGGTGATCTATTATTACATTACAGCACGCGGTACAGACTATGACTTATACAGGTTAATGCAGGGTGGGCATATTGATGCTCCTTATGATGTGGTGGCTACGGGCAGCGTAACGACGAGCGTCATCGGTCAATTTTCAATATCGTTTACGGTACCGACATCCCAATGTCTTTTGAACGTGATGTTCGAGGTTCCAATAGACCGCACCGAATTCCCGGGTCAGGAGTATGACCACGACGACAGTCTCCATTATGAAAACCCTACTGGTAATTGGTGGAACGATTTGCCGAATTTCTACGTGATCGGCGGGGACTTGGAGAATGACAATGAAGTAAGGATTAGCGGCGGCTCGTTCAGGCCTGGCAGAGAGGCAACCGTGGGTGTGAGCATGCCCGTGACTGCAGACGATTCCGTGACGACTCTCTGGGGTATAGGGGAGTTCACCGTTGATGATTTGGACAACGATGAATTTGACCCGGAATGGATGTCCTGGACTCCCGGAGGGTATATCATTACACTCAGTGAAACCTCGCCCGGCGAATACGAGGGCAGCTTCATGGTTCCCAGTTTCATCGAGGACCAAGATACGGTCACCATAATGGCCGGTTACATGGAGGGTGACACCGGAATACCCCACTACAGCGTCAAACACGCCAACATAGCGGGGGGCGGCAATACAATGCTGATTATAGGCATCTTGGTTGTCCTGGCTGTTGTTGTATTGGTTGTGTATATTATCAAGAAGTAGAGAGACCAAAAATCCCTTAATCACGTAAAACATCAGCCTGGGCGATGGGCGTTGACATATCTGACATAGTCGGTGGAAACAGTTGCACTCTGGACGAGCTCAAGGGGAGAAAGATTGCGATTGACGGGTACAACACACTTTACCAATTTCTTTCAAGCATCAGACAACCGGATGGTACCCCGCTAATGGATTCCAAAGGTAGGGTGACTTCACATCTCTCGGGTACGCTCCAGAGGACTGCTAACTTACTGGAAGCGGGCATAAGACCGGTCTTCGTATTCGACGGTAAACCCAATCCCCTGA
>DAOVAY010000038.1 GCA_030670795.1 Methanobacteriota archaeon
CTTGTCAGTGACGTCAACCTTAACAGGAATGTGTTTTCTATATCATGGTCTTCCGATGACACCCAGATCGCCGCCGGCTTGCTAAACGGTTCGGTTGTCGTATTCAATCTTTCGAACCCCGCCGACCGGTACTGGATGAAAGGGACACACACAGGTCGGGTGAATTCTGTATCCTGGAGCGAAGTAAGGGGCGAGATTGCCTCTGGAGCCTCGGACCCGATGGCAAAGGTATGGAATCAAACCAGCAGAACCGAACGCCTTAACCTTTCCATGCACCAAAACAGCGTTTATTCGATTGATTGGTCCTCTAACGGCAACTTCATAGCAACCGGAGGGGGAAACTCTGGAGAGTATCAGATGGGCGAGAGCCAGATATTCTGCGCTTTATCCACGGATACCGGTCAAAACTTTTCCACTCCCGTAATGGTTACGGACAGCTGTGCCAACAAACGATTTCGACCAAAGTTGGGCATGGATTCCAATAGCAATATTTCAGTGGTCTGGTACGATTTGAGAAGCGGAGGCGAGGACATTTATTATACAAACTCGACAGACGGAATTACTTTTAATGAGAACGTTGGAATTTCGAAAGAACCCGGGATAACCGAGAATGTGCCCGAAATCGCAGTAGAGGACAATGGTAAGGTACATGTAATCTGGCAACACGAGGCCGGCATCGATATAGAGATCCGCTATGCCAATTCTACAGACGGTTTTGCAAATAATATTGAGTTGGCAGCTGACGGTCAATTATGTACGATTGCCACTTCCTCAACAGGTTCAGCAATTTGGGTAACCTGGCGTGACTCCGGTTATAGAATGTGGGCAGATGTCTCATACGACCACGGCTCTACCTTCAATGACCGTACACTAGTCACCACACCGCGCCACAGTGGAGTTTCAATATCTGTAGACAGTTATGACCAGACATCGATAGTATGGCTGGCCGGGGGCGGATCATATAATGAAAACGTGTATCATGTATCATCGGTCTATGATAATTGGAGACCCACGGTCATTGAAACTCTACCAGCTCCATTTGCGGAGGACGTATCCATATTTACTTCCATTCTGGTCAATTTCTCCGAACCCATGAACCAAGCGTCTGTAGAATCCGCTTTTTCTGTTTATAATGGCACTTATTTGAATGCGGGGGATTGCGAACACATAACCTGGAGCGATTATGGTGAGAAAGTCAATTTTTCATTGACGTATCCATTGGTTTATACTGATGAGTATACCGTGACCATCAATAATACGGCAGCGGATTTATCGGGAAATTCATTACTGTCCTTCTATTCTTTCACTTTTAATACAAGTGCCGATATTGATCCCCCGGTTATTGAACATCAACCCATTCTTGCGTTGAGTTATGACCAGGAGTTTCTAGCGAACGCCACCATCATCGATTGGTGGGGCACGGTGGCTTCCGCGACCTTATATTACCAAGGGATTACTGATACGGTCTTCACTCCCCAGGCTATGACCTTCATTGGAAATGACAATTACACGGCCACTATACCTGCTCAGGGGATACTGGGCACGGTTTTCTATTATTTTGAGGCCTCAGATAATAATGGTAATCAAGGCAGACTCCCTGTCAATAACAGCCTGTATTTCAATTACTCTGTGGTGGACGGCACATTGCCCGTAATAACCCATTTGCCAGACGCGGAATCGGCAGTCCATCAACCGATTGGTGTTGGGGCAGTTATCAGAGACGAGATTGGCCTGGCGGCCGTTGAGCTTTTCTATAGGGGGGTAGGGGAAGTCAATTTCACAATTATCACAATGTTACCCAACACGACCTATGACCCCAACGGTTACAGTTGCACCATCCCAGCACAACATGAGATTGGTGAACTACACTATAACATAACGGCTCAGGACACCGCAGGGAATCTGGCCAACACCTCGCTTTTCGCACTCATTATTACCGATTTAACAAAACCAGACATAAACTCCGTTAATCCGGTGTATCGTGAAAACGAAACCCAGGTACTGATAAGCGCTAACGTAACAGACGATGTGGCAGTGGACGAGGTCACGCTATTCTTCAAAGCGGTAGGCGGGGACCACTGGGTCGTACGTAATATGCCCCAAGTTGCGAATAACACTTATGAATTCACGATACCCGCCCAGAGAAAGAGCGGGACAATCTATTATTACGTGAACGCCACAGACACATCCGGCAACGTGGCATCCACAACCACTGAACAAGACCAATTCCAGATAGAGGTCGTCGGCACGGGCACGAATTGGTTAACCTACATCATATTGGCTGTAATACTGGTTTGTCTGATAGTGGTTCTCGTTTATTTGATGATAAAGAAATATAGACCAAAACCAACCCCGCCAGCTGAGTCACCGGATACTCAAGTTCCTGGACCTGAAGAAGAAGAAACGGTCACGACTCCGACCCAGACTCCAGAACCTGCCGAAGGCCAAGAATCCGACACGATAGCGGAATCCACATCAGAGCAAGAACCTACAATCCAGGAAAGAGTCGATGCCTGATGAGATTAGATGAACTCGGCATCGACGAAAGAATAGTGGATATATTTGCTAGAAAAGGAATTAATCAACTTTACCCGCCGCAAGAAGAGGCTTTGAAACCGGTTTTAGAAGGCAAGAGCACGGTTTTGGCAGTGCCTACGGCCAGCGGAAAGACGCTGGTGGCGTACATAGCTGTTCTTATGGCGGTGCTTGACGGTCAAAAGGCGCTTTATATCGTTCCATTAAGAGCACTGGCTTCCGAAAAGTACATTGAACTTAAAGAATTCGAAGAGTTGGGAATCAAAGTTGGAAAGACGGTTGGCGATTTTGATGCTCCAGAGCAAGAATTGAAGGAAATGGACATCATTGTGGCCACATCAGAACGCGCGGATTCCCTACTTCGCCATAAATCAGACTGGATGTATGAGATTGGGGTGGTTGTTGCCGATGAAATACATTTGATAAATGATTCGAATCGTGGACCCACGCTCGAAGTCACTCTTGTAAGGCTCAGGGAAATCAATCCGAATATACAATTCATTGCATTATCTGCCACAATAAAGAACTCCATAGAGCTAGCCGAATGGCTGGAAGCAAAGCATATTCAGAGCGACTGGCGGCCCGTTGATTTGAAGTACGGAATTTATTTTGAAGACAGCATTTTCTTCATGGATAATTCAGTCAAGAAGATCGAAGTCAAAGGCGACATAATAAATTCACTCGTGTTGGATACGGTAAAGGAAGAAGGCCAGATTCTCGCTTTCGTCAACACGAGACGCTCGAGCGAAAGCGTGGCCGAGCGCGTCTCCAAAGCATTGGCTAAGGTGTTGCCCGAGGCGGAACTTGCGTCTTTAAAGGACCTCGCAGATCATTTTGGCGCTTGCGAGGAGGAACCGACAACGGTAGGTGCCAGATTAGCAAAGTGCATAACAGGTGGCGCAGCATTTCATAATGCGGGATTGATGGATGTTCAAAGAAAATTGATAGAGGACAGTTTTCGCGAGCGCAAGCTGAAGTGTATAGTTGCCACACCGACTCTGGCAGCTGGTATAAATCTGCCAGCCAGACGGGTGGTGGTACGTGACCTCTGGAGGTATGATGCCAATTATGGCAACGTTCCCATCCCTGTTTTGGAGGTCAAACAGATGTGCGGCAGGGCTGGCCGCCCGCAGTTCGACCCATTCGGGGAAGCGATTTTGGTCGCCAAGAAAGAACGTGATTTGGAATCACACAGGGAAAATTATCTACTGGGCGAGACAGAGTCCATTCGCTCAAAGTTGGGTTCTGAACCGGCGTTGCGGACACACGTACTTGCAACCATTGCTACGGGTTATGCGCGCAACCACGAAGAGCTCATGCAGTTCATTGACCGCACTTTTTTCGCACATCAGATGGACGTCTGGACGATCGAGGGAATGATAACGGATATGTTGGAATTTCTTGAGACAAGCGAGCTCATTTCCACCAGTGATGAGGAATTCAGAGCCACAATGTTCGGTCGCAGAACCTCCGACCTCTACATAGACCCCTTGTCCGCAATTATGATGAGGGATGCCATTCTCAGGTCAGAAACCGTTGAAACCAATGAGCTTTGTCTTCTCCAGGCATGTTGTTCGACACCGGACATGCCTCAACTATACTTGAAGAAAAAAGATCTGGATTGGATAGATGAGCTGGCCTCTGAAAATCAGGGCAAATTCCTTCTGGATATCCCAGAAGATGATACCGTGGAAATGGAGTACTTTCTGTCTGCCTTGAAAACGGCCCGCCTGCTCTTGGAGTGGATGGATGAGATTCCTGAAAACGACATTGTCATCGGTTTCGGCGTCGGCCCTGGCGATATAAGGAACCGCGTTGAAAATGGAGAATGGCTCCTCTACTCTATGCGAGAGATAGCACGGTTATTCGCCAATCCCATAGTAGGGCAGCTCAATCCCTTGGTTTTGAGAATCAAATACGGCATCAAGGAAGAGCTTTTACCATTGGTCAATTTGAGAAACATTGGCAGAAAGCGTGCGCGCACACTCTTCGGAGCCGGTTTCAAAACACCCGACGACCTCTCGACAGCTACCTTGAAGGATTTGGAATCTTTGCCTGGCATCGGAAAACAGATTGCAGTCGGAATAATGGAACAGGTGTCTTAACTACTTTGCCCGCTTCCTTCTCTCTTTTGCACTGAAACCCGTGGCTCTCCCCAGAAACTGGTTATACTTTCTTACAGTCTCAGTAGCCGTCTTATCATCAACATTAGTGTTCATCTTAGTTTCTACACAGAGAATCTTCTTTCCCTCGGTCCAGACAATGATTTTTTCAAGGGCACCGAAACTCGAGACTAGCTTTTCTCCTTCTTTCTTGACGCTCTCGAAAGAGTCTTTCATCATGATTTCCAGATTGCTTCCTTCGATTTTTTCGTAGTGGCCTCTCTTGATATCATATTCGTTCATGGGTATCTGCCTTTAGGGATGAAGAACGAGGTTAAAGAATCTTGCGCTAGTTAACACAAGACAAATATTGATGAAAGAAACCGATTAATATCTGATAAACTGTCATAAGAAAAAAATGTGAAATAACATATTGTTGAAATGTTAATTAATGCCTTTCAAAGAATCAAGAAAATCCCGTGAAAAAAAGCATGCCATCTTCACCTTATCATTTAAATATCAGATGTTCCATCTTGCCTTGCATGGTTGCTGGCAGTCAAGACTGGAATAGTTTGGATGCGGCTTTTGAAGAGATGGTAAAAGGTGCGACTAACGCACTTCGGAACGTGTTATCTCTCAAGGAAGGCGAAGATATGCTTATAGTTCTTGACGACAGCAAGATGGAGATCGGGATGGCTTTTGATAAGGGGGGCAAGGCGCTGGGAGCCAAGACCAAAACCTATTCTCTATCCAAGCATCGGAGACCGATTACTGAAATTCCAGAAGATCTACGCGAGTTATTCAAGGGGTATAAAGTCATAATCAATACATTTGAGACGGACCCTCAAGAAACACCTTTCAGGGTTAAGTTGCTTTACGAAGAGATCCTTTATAAAGCGAGAGTGGGCCATGCACCAGGCATCACGAAGGGCATGATGAAAAACGGTCCTATGAAAGTGGATTACACCAAGATAGTAAAAGATGCGGAACATCTGATGGCTTTGTTCAAAGACGTTAAAGAGGTGCGGATTACCGCACCCGGTGGGACGGACATAGTGTTGAATATAGAAGACAGAGGCTTTCTAACGGACGTTTACATAAACGAAGGCGAATTTGGAAATCTTCCTGCCGGAGAAATTTGGTGCTCCCCTGTCGAAGACGGTGCCAATGGAGTGCTGGTCATCGACGGCAGCATAGGTGACCTTGGCAATGTTTCCAAACCGCTCACTTTAAAGGTCAAGGACGGTTATTTGGAAAGCATAGAATCCGAGGACGAAGAATTGGTAAAGAAGGTTGAGGAATTGTGTTCTGTGGACAAGTTGGCCAAGGTGATAGGGGAACTGGGCATCGGTCTCAATCCAGGGGCAAGGCTGGTGGGCAACATGCTGGAAGACGAGAAAGCAGGCGGTACATGTCATATCGCTTTCGGCAACAACATGGACATGCACGGGGGGCAAAACAACTCCATAACTCATAGAGACTTTTTATTCTATAAACCAACGTTCAAGGCTACATATAAAGATGGTTCAAAGAGAGAATTACTGCAAGACGGAAAGGTAATCTATTAGGCCTATTCAATTTTCTGACCGCATTTTCTACAGAATTTATCATCTTGTTCTATTTCTGTTTCACATTCTGGACAGGTTGTATCGAATTCGAGCTTCTGACCACAACTTCTGCAGAAAGCGTCTTCAGCCGACACCTCGGCGTCGCATTCTGGGCAGACCAAAACTTCGATGACTTCTTCTTCGCCCTCCTCAGGCGCCGCTTCTTCCGGTTCCTCTTCTCCTATTAAACCTACGGTTTCCGAATCCAAAATACGTTCTGCCTTTATAGAGAAGCTCAGGGCCTTGGAATAGTCCTCTGCATCGAAACGCTCCTTTGCCTTTTCATAGTATTCATAAGCTTCCCCACTGGTGATTCCGTCCTTCTCAATAAAATCCTTTGCAGAATTTAACATGAACTTCGCTTGCAGGTAATTTTTAGGAAGTTTGCTTAAGTCGACGTCAATTTCTTCTGTAAAATCTGTCTCTGTGGGTTCTTGATTCATTGTCTCCACATCTGAAATTGGTTGGGCTACTGGCATTGTTGACTCCGAGGCTGGTGCATGTTCCCTTTTCGCCCTCAATAAGGCCAATTTGGCAGCCTCCGCTCTCTCAATAGCGGAGCTGTAATCTCCTCTCCTTTCGAATGACTTTGCCTCTTTAAGGAGGTCATCGGCATTGCGGGTGTTGATCCCCTGATTTGCTAATGTCGAGGATATGCTCTCATTTGTCAGAATAAGGTTGTGTGCCTTTTCAGAAAGCATCTCCCCTTTCGGTGACTTCTTCAGTTTCATCTTCTCTTTCCTCCGTCGAATGAAATACACCAACTCAGCAGCGATGACGACCGCCATAATAATCAGTAGCATGAGCATAATCTGATACTTATCCAGCCGTACCACCTGTCTTTAACTCATAAGGGATAGAGATTATAAAATGCTTTCGCCAAGGGTTAAATTTTAGCCGAAAGCTTGTGGAAAAAAATTATTTAAAATCAAGAAACTGGTATAGTCCGAGGAAGTCTTTTAGATATTCTTCACAAAGTAAGCTCCGACAGTCTCGACCTGGCAGGTTCCCTGCTTTTATCCCTTTTCTTACCTTACAATAGCCGCTCTCATAAAAATTTCATAGATTATCGGTCAGTATCCCCTTTGCAGCCAGCATTCCGGTGGCCGCAGCGTTAACAATATCTCTTGAAAGGCCTACGCCATCTCCGGCAGCGTACAGGTTTATTATATTCGTCTGCATATTGCTGTCTACATCCAACTCCATCGCGTAAAACTTTGCCTCAGGCGCATAGATGAGGGTGGAATCGGCAGCAACTCCCGGGATGATTCTGTCGAGGACGTCCAGCGATTCCATTATGTCAACCACTATACGATGCGGCAGGGCCATGGAGATGTCCCCCGGTGTCACGTCTGAGAGCGTGGCGTGCACCATGTTCCGATTGAGTGCGCCGTCTGTAGTTCTCCTTCCCCTTCGGAGGTCTCCCATTCTCTGGACGAGTGGTCGCCCGCCTCCGATGGTGGTGGCCAATTTAGCTATTGAGCGACCATAGACGGTAGTATTCTCGACGGGCTCTGTAAGGTTAATCCTGGCCAGTAAAGCGAAGTTCGTGTTCTCGCTTTTCTTATCCTTCTTCGAATGACCGTTCACGCCAACGAAATCGTCATACCTTTCCTCTACGATGAAGCCCTCGGCATTGGTGCAAAACGTACGCACGAAATCGTCGTACATCTTCGTGTGGATGTGGAACTTAGGGTCGCGGTTGACCTTCACTATCGGGCCCATGACAATGGCCGGTACCTCCACCCTGACACCTATGTCGATGGGTCCGAATTTTGCCTCCATTCCGTGCTTCTTGACCAACTGGCTGATCCAATCGGCCCCCACTCGTCCGGGTGCGATGAGGACTTTCCCCGCCTCGATTATTTCCCCAGAGTTTGTTATCACGCCCTTGCACTCACGGTTCTCAACGACAATGTCCTCCACGAACGTTTCCAACAAGAACTCCACATTCTTTTCTTCTAGGTCTTCCTTGAATTTTCTAATGACCTCGGCTGAACGGTCAGAGCCAATGTGTCTCTGCGGAATGCTGAGGAACCTGGCCCCGGCTGAAGCGGCTTTTCTGCTCCATGTCTCGAACTGCTCCCTCGTGGGCTCGGAAAGTTCACCCGGGGTTCCGTACTTTAAAAAAATATCATCAACTTTTTTAACCAGGAGCCAGGCAGAGTCTCTGTCGCCTGTCAGCGCCTGCAGGTCGCCGCCGATGTCCGGCCTGAGATTCAGCGTGCCGTCCGAAAAGGTTCCGGCGCCGCCGACACCGCACATGATATTACAGGGCGTGCATTCGTTGCATTTCTTCATCTGGCTGGATGTGCAAACCCGCCTGTCCACGTCCATCCCCCACTCGATTATGAGCACCTTCTTCTTTCCGGCCAGCTCGTTGGCGGCGAACATCCCGGCAGGACCAGCGCCAACAACAACCACATCGTACATAGCAATCGGGAAAGCGTTGAAGGGACTAAAAAGATAACGGAGATTCCACAAAATATATTCATTGAGTCTTTTCTCATGGCCAGCGGGTACCACCTTAACGTCTAAAGACCACTTGGAATCCTTGGATAATCCCCAAACGCCAGGCGATAATGTGAAGGGAGCGACCAGTAAGCCTGGTTGGAATTTTGTATTAATTTAAGGGGAATCTTTATTTTCACACTATCGATACCGGTCGCAGAACGAAAATGGGTATGTGATGGGCGATGACGTCATCAAAAGAAATGAAGCGCATTCTCGTAACCGGTTCGGTTGGCCAGATAGGCTCTGAGCTGACCATGGAGCTGCGTGGGAAATATGGTAACGAGAACGTGGTGGCCTTGGGGAGAAAGACAAAGCCGAGTGAGCATTTGCTCAACTCCGGTCCGTTTGAGTACGCTAATGTGACAGACCCGGATTCCATAGTTGCGGTAATCGAGAAATACGACATTGATACGATTTATCACATGGCCGCGATTTTGTCCGCTGTGGGTGAGCAGAAGCCGCAGCTGGCCTACAACGTCAACCTGAATGGCCTTTACAATATAGTGGAAATTGCGAGAGAAAGGGAGCTGACCCGCGTTATGGTTCCGAGTTCCATCGCCGTCTTCGGGCCTGAAACACCACAGAACAATACGCCACAGGAAACCGTGTTGCGGCCGACCACCATGTATGGAGTTACAAAGGTGGCGGGTGAATTACTGGCCGATTACTATTTTAACCGTTTCGGGGTGGACGTGAGGGGCTTGCGCTATCCCGGGATAATCAGCAGCGAGACATTGCCAGGCGGGGGCACAACCGATTATGCCGTGGAGATTTTCTACGAGGCAATCAAAAACAGGCGGTACACCTGCTTCGTGCGCGAGGATACAGTATTACCGATGATGTACATGCCCGACTGCATACGTGCAACCATAATGCTCATGGAGGCAGACCTTTCGAAGCTAAAACATCATTCGGACTTCAATCTATCCGGCTTGAGCTTTTCCGCCGGGGAGCTGGCCGCCGAAATCAAAAAACACATACCCGAGTTCGTTTGCGAATACGAACCGGATTCCCGCCAGGCCATTGCCGACTCCTGGCCTAGCACTATTGACGATTCTGCTGCAAGAGAGGAATGGGGCTGGAGCCCGGAATACGACCTGCCCAGGATGACGGCGGACATGATAGATAAGCTGTCTCCCAGGCTAACTTAATCAAAACAGCAAAAACCTTATCAATCCTCAGATACATCTCAGGGCCATGAGATATGCTGCAGTTGCGGGTCAGTTCTATGCCGGCACGGAAACCACGTTGAAAGAGCAGATAAAAGAGTGCTTTACACACACGCTGGGCCCGGGGAGCCCACCCGAGTTGAATCCTGCGGGAGAAAGGAGCATAAAAGGGGTGGTGTCGCCGCACGCCGGCTTCATGTATTCGGGACCTGTGGCCGCCCACGGATTCAATGCCCTCGCCGAGGACGGTTTTCCGGAAACTTTCGTGGTTCTGGGACCGAATCATCATGGCATGGGCAGCGGCGTTGCCCTCACCACGCACGATTTTGAGACGCCCTTGGGAGTGATGGAAGTGGACCAGGAGCTGGCTAGAGTTCTTCACATGGGACTGATTGACAACGACCTCATAGCTAACCGTCACGAACACTCGATCGAGGTTCAGCTTCCCTTCATCCAGTATTTTTCCAAAACCGCCAAATTCGTACCCATTTGCATGCTGATGCAGGATTACAAGAGCGCGGCAGAGGCGGGGCGCATAATCAAAGAAGCAATTGAAGGAAAGGACGTGGTCGTTATAGCCTCCACTGACTTCAGCCACTATGTCTCGCCTGAAAAAGCCAAGAACGACGACATGATGGCCATTCAACAAATCTTGGACTTGAACCCCAAGGGATTAGAAGAAACGGTGAGAAAAAACAGCATCACCATGTGCGGCTACGGCCCGGTAATGACCATGCTGGAGGCGGTTAGTGGCTCGAAGGCAGAACTTCTGAAGTACGCGACCTCGGGGGACGTCAGACCGATGTCCGAGGTCGTCGGATACGGAAGCGTTGTTGTCAAATAAGAGTCCTAAATCGGTACCATTGTACCGGATGACGCAAATGAATACATTCTCCCTGCAGATTGAGTTCCATACGCATCTATATTTACCGTTGCCAAAACCACATCTGCACTATATAGATGGTCTACCAGACCATAAGGACAGTATGATATCGGAGGGGCCAAAACCATCCCCTCTAAAGACATTCTCCAGGTAACATTAAATTGGCTATTAAGGCAGTAGAGGAACGTGAAATCATCGTTTGGGTTGCTGGTACCATTCGGGCAATTGACAGCAATAAATAGGTATTTGCTGAATTTGTAATCATAGTATGGAGCTACGATGCACTCTGTGTCCAGCGCTCCGACAGAAGTGTCAAAATCTTTATTCAGATTTCCGTTAGCGCTTAATGAGTAGACATAACCAGTGCTGGATCCAAATAAAATGGTGTAGCCATCTGGTGTCACTTGTGGGTCAGTCAGCTTCCCTCCGTCAATTTGGTCATTGCTGTTTCTGATTTGCAAACCACCTTCCCAACCCGTTCTGGGGGCACCGTTTTGGCCCCAAACGGAATGAAGATGACCATCGTCCGTCGTGAGATAAATTATTGGGGGCTCACCTATGCCACCGGAACATACCGGAGAAGAAGACCAGTACGAATCGGATACCGTATATTCTTCTCCGGCCCATTCGGGGATAGGCAGGCCGGTTGCCACTTGAAGACCGTATAGTTTTCCATCCCTTGAACCGACGAATACGTATGTGCCATCGGCTGAAATTGTAGGTGCGGTCAACCCATGGCTACTAATAGTGCTACTCCATAGATTTATATTGTATCCGTTGTAAGCGTAAAGTGTTCCTGCATTTGTGCTCGCGAAGTATAAATCATCATCATCCCAGACTCCATCTCTTTCATGATAAACGGCTATGCCGGCTATCTCACCATCTAGTTGATCATTCCAAGTGTAATCCCCATAAGGCGGGTATAGGGACCTTGGACCATCAAAGTCGTCTTTAAGCATAAAAATTGTCCCACCTTCACATCCAAAGAATATTCTTATATCAGCGTAGTCTGGATTGGCAGTACTACCAAAATTCACTACGACGACGTCTGAGCTTATTGGATTCGTGGTTTCAAAAGCCATTGCGGTCCATTCTGGAAATCCGTCTTCTGTATCGTAAGCATATAATCCGTAGGGAGATATTGGGGAACCGTCACCCCCGCCAACATAAAGTCTATCAGCATAGCTCATTGCTCCTAATGGTCTGAGTCTATATCCCATCCTCTGATTGACAATGCCCTCAGTGTTAAGACCGTCCAAGCCATTGAAATATCCGTCAATGTCAATCGTATACCCTGCAAAAGGGTCGTTTGGGCCTGAAGCAATCACCCACACATATAATCCTGCCAAAACCACGACTACGACTACTACGATCACAACAATGACGAGCAGAATAGGCGATTTCTTTGCCGGCGGTTGTTGATAATGAGGCATTGGCGTTTGTAAATTGTCCATTGACATAATGCTTCCTCCACTTATAACATGATTGAAATGGGAAACTTAGTATAAATAAGCTTCCCGGTATTCCAAGTACCCTATTATTGTAGAGCCAGCTTTCAACCGCTCAATTCTATCACGTTGATTTCGTCCAGATTGTTGAGGTCATTGGCCTTTATCATTTCACCGGATACGGTATAGAGCACGTCCCCGATGTAGAACGACCTCTTGATTTGGCTGGGCGAACTGTAGTAGTAACGATGTGTTTGGTTTATGTCATTTTCATGTGTGATTCTGCCTCTTAGGCTGATATCGCTGTCAAGGGAGATGTCGAGCACGTATGCTCCGTTCCAGACACGGGTGCCACTCATGCTAGGTGACGTGGAGGAACCCTGAATTTCGGCCAGTGAGATGGGTATGACCAGCAGGTCCTTTTCCTTGCTGAACAAGAACGCGTGAGGGTCGCGTAATGCCAGCGATTCGGTTCCTCTGTCCCCAATGATGAAGTTTGAAATCTCGGTTGGGTTGTGAACGTCGGTTACGTCGAATAAAGAGACTTTCACTCCCTGATACCAGGCAAAGTCCCCCATGTCCACGCAGTCTTTTCCTATTCCGATGACGTGATTCTCGTCATACGGGTGCAGATAATTCGAGTAGCCGGGAATCTTCAACTCACCGAGTATTCTCGGTTCGGAGGGCTTGCTCAGGTCCACCACAAAGAACGGGTCCACTTTTTTGAATGTCACCAGATAGCCTCTATCACCCATGAATCTTGCCGAGTATATTCTCTCGCCGGGGGCTATGTTTTCAATCTTCCCGACCTCGTTAAGCAGGTCGCCGAGTACGAAAACCATGTTCTCCGCGCTGGACTCGCCGCTTCTTGATACGTGCCCTTTGGTCGTAGCGATCCTGAAATATCCGTCATGCTCGTCCATGGAATATCTGTTAAGCACACGTCCAGCGACTTCCCCGTTTGCAATATAGCTGATCTGTCCCTCATCTATCGCTATCTTGTGTATGATGGTTCTCTCGCTTCGGTCTGCTATTATGTTCTGGTACCTGTAGTATCGTTGCTCCACCTCGTCGTAATATCTGTCTTCTTCATAATCTGTGAGGTTCTGGGTGTAATCTCTTATGATGCCGTTAACCTCGTTGACTTTCTCCCATCGCGGTATGGTCGACGTCTTTACTTCCTCAATATCGAAGAGGACTTTGCCAGGCAGGATTTCTTTATAAACCGTATCTATTTTGATTTCTTCCATTTCAACATAGCTCATCCTCTTAGTGGCGGTTATGAAGATCTTCTCCAGAGAGACGTATATGTTGTTTGAGGCGCCCATGAGTATGACCTTCTTCTCCGGAGGCGCCTGATTGTCCTGGATGTCGAAGGACATTATGGTTGTGAGTGAGTAAGAATTATCATATTCGTCAACGTAAAATATTTCGTTCGCGGGCACAGGAAGGGCGCTCTCGTTTTCCAAATTCCTGACATACTGGTTTCCGATAAGATAAAAGTAATTGCCGATGATTCTTGAAGTAGTGCAGCTTCCTTTTACGGTTAGATTTCTTGTCAATTCCGGATTTTCTTTATTTGTGATGTCATAGACGCTTATCTGGATATCTGGATTGTAGTTGTAGTTGTAATATCGATGCAACGAACTCCCAAGTACAACGAGTTTATCCTCGTGTAAGTATAGTTCTTTAATGGAATAATTAAATTCCAGCTCGGTCAATATACTAGCTTCCTCTGGAGGATAAACGTGTACAACGAAAACCTTACTCCTGTTATGTGAGATAACATAAGCATATTCGTCATCATTCTTTACGATGTCGCCTTCATCAACATCATCCTCCTGAATGTTTGTTGTGGAGTAGTCTATGTCCTCATTTGCCGGTCGATAACCGGGGGAAGCGTCCATGCTAGCCACATCGAAGGTTGTGCTTGTCAAACTCGTTAACATCATGATATCCCCATCGTAATAATATCCTCCTCCGGAGTAATTCCTTTTGATTTCCAAAAACTCGTTCATCTCCTCGAAGGAATTAAATCGTTCCAAAGCGTCTTCGAAACTGGCGAATTCTTGTTCTTCCCCATGGTTTTGCAATAGGAGGGTAGTTGCTGTTCCGCTTACAATCATGCACAGAATCACAAACATTGCCGTAAATTTCATACTCATGTTTTCACCGTCCAATCCTTTTTAATGCAGGCGATATTTAGATGTATTTTTGACATGTCAAAATATGTCGTCCGCTTCATAGTACAATAGTCAAATCGAGTTTATATAATGAAATTGGTACGGTTGTTTGTCTGATATTTAAATTGATTGGTACAATTGTTTGTAAGGTTAAGAAAGCCTAATTC
>DAOVAY010000079.1 GCA_030670795.1 Methanobacteriota archaeon
AAGGGATATCTGGGCGTTAGCACGAGGACGATTAGCACGGCACACTTCCACCCGATAAGTGGCGCGAACGAGCTGGGCGGTTACACCAGATCCATATCCATGTACGTGGTCTTACCCCTTCAAGGACTCAGCCCGGTGCAAGGTCCGACCATGGATTTCTACGAGGTCACCGGCTTCTGGTCAAACCTTCCCGAGCCGGTATTTTGGGTGATTGCCAATGCCTTCTACTGGCTTTTCTGGCTCAACCTTATGGTCGGTCTTACGAACGCCTTGCCAGCCGTGCCCCTCGATGGCGGATACATTTTCAAGGACTGGCTGGATTCCATCATAAGGAAAAAGAGATTGAAGAAGAACAAGGCAACGGTCAAGACACTCAAACGAACCGTTCAGAGGACAATGGAAACAGAAGGAATCAGTCAATCCGAAGCGCGCGAGTTGTACGAGCGAGGTATGAAGCAGATAATCAAAAAGGAAGAAACGACCCGCACGAAAATTGTGGACCGCATTGCCATATCCCTTGCATTGGTCATATTGTTCTTGATACTCTGGCAGGTTATCGGACCGAGAGTGCTTTAGCGCAGTATAATTCAATCATCTATGAGCTGATTGATTAAAAGTTCCGCTATGTCCCCGGCGTATTCTCCGGTTCTCCTCACGCTTTCGCTTATGTAACTCAAGGAAATAGCCTCCACCCCGCGGATGTTCATTGCATGGTCGTTAACCTTCTCACAACGGGCATCTAAATCTTTCACGGATTCTCTGTTGGCATTTGCCCCTTCAATGTCCTTCTTGACCCATGCCTCGATACTGTTTGATAAGATTTTCAGACTCATGTCGCTGGCCCTCGATATGTCTGCGATTACCGTTTCGCTGATTTTTTTATCTATCAAGGTTGGGACATGGCTTGCAATGATTACGGCATGGTCGCCGACCCTCTCAAGGATTCTACTCGTCGAGAAATAAAATGTGGCCGAATTCTGCATGACCCCCATCTTTTTGGCCAGGGTAATGTCTTCCAAGACCATGCTGGTTTGTCTTGCGATGAGCCATTGAAGTCTATCCACATCCCTATCTCTGTTAACCACGTCCTCAGCCAGTTCTTTGTTCTTCTCTAAAAGGGACGAGATTGCATTTTCATGCATGCTCTTGACCAACAGGAACATCCTCTTTATGGTCTTATCGAAAGGCATCTCAGTAGGGCTTAACAAGTCCTTTATGATGATGGATTTCGCATCCTCCTCGACAATCTCTGGCCCTATCAAAATCTGGGTGAATTTAATCACCGAATCCCTTATCTGTGCCTCAATATTATTTCTGGATTTTATAATAATATTTTTATATCCCCTTATATATGCACCAATCAATAGCCGGAATAGAAACCTCGGATCTTCTATATCGTCAACATGGATTTCCTTTGTGTTTTCTACTTGCTCTACCGTGGTCCTCGGAGTGATAATCAGAGTGCCGTCGGACTGGACTATTACTCCCAATGGGTCATTTTTCTGTATCTTGAGACTCCTTATCCAGTCCTTAGGCAGCGTTATTACATAGGACGAACCGCCGGTCATCTGGACTTTTCTCGTTTCCATTTTAACCCCCCAATATATAACACTATTGAGAAAAGTCAAATTAATATATAGATTTATCGGTTGGCCGCTGCTTCTGAGAGTGTCTATTTATTTGCAGTGAGAATGATATGCATTGCTGTCCCGTTTCGTTAATTGAACGCTGGAATCACGTGACGCATGCACATTATTCGTCATTTGTTTGCGGTAAGAATGATATGCATCAAGTCGGCCGCCGCCTTGCAGTTGTCGGTGGCGTTCTCCATGGCATGGATGATGTCGCGCATGATGAACATGACCCGTGGGGACAGGGCCAGAGATGTCACCAGCTCCTTCTTTATCTTGAAGTAGAGGTCGTCGTTCTCATGCTCGATGATACCCACATTCCTATGATGCACGAAAAATTGCTCGTCATCCTCGCCCAGGAAGTCCAAGCAGAGTTTCACCTCTTTAGAACCCCTGAGCACGTTGTTCGCAAGCACGCTGAGGTACTTACAGACCTTGTCTGGAACCTCTATTCCGGCCTCTATCACAACCTGGATGTTCCTGGAAGCGTCCTTCGTGAAGTCTGCTATCTGGTCCATTCTCTTGACCAGGTGCATCAGGTCCTCCCTCTCCTTCGAGCGGAGTTTGCCTATGGCCAGCTCCTCGTTCAGTGCGACCTCCAGGCTGTCGGCAGCTTTCTCATTTTTGTCCAATCTAGAGATGGCCTGAAACGCCTTCTCGTTATCCTTTTCAATGATGGCCATGATGGTCTTGTCCAACTCCTCGCACGTATCCACTACTTTCAATATGTGCTCCTTTGCTCCGTCCATTACTTTCGACTCTCGTCTCTTCGCAAACCACAATGCGTACTTCTCTTCACTCAAGGCTCAACACCTCCCTTAAACCTTCTCTGGGTAGAGGATAGACCAGTAACTTTTCGGGTTTGAATATCACATTAACGGTCTCTCCCGTATTAAAGCTTTTGTCAATGGCCTCCGGAATCTCGACCAGGACCAAATCATCGGTTGACAACATGATTCTGTATCTTATGAAGGAGCCCATGAATATCTTGTCTTCTATGCGCCCTTCCAATGAATTCTCTTTTTTATCTTTTGATAGATATAAATTTTCTGGTCTTACGGCAATGACCACCCCGTCTCCCACATCGAAACATCCATCGGGGTTTCTGATTTTAATGTGATGTTTATGTCTGGCTTCCAGTGTACAATCTTCGCCATTTTTTATGATGCCTCCTTCTATGAAGCTCGCTTCCCCGATGAAATTTGCCGTGAACAGGTGTTGCGGGTGGTTATAGAGATTTTCAGGCGTATTTATCTCAACTATTCGGCCGGCTCTCATCAAAACGATTCTATCGGATATGGACATTGCCTCCTCTTGGTCATGGGTCACGTGAATGGCAGTTAGCCCTCTCCTCTTTACCAGGCGCTTGATTTCATATCTGAGGTCAAGACGAACTCGGGCGTCAAGGGCGGAAAGCGGCTCATCAAGTATGAGGAGCTTAGAACCGGAACATAACGCTCTAGCTATGCCCACTTTCTGCTTTTCGCCCCCGCTGAGCTCGTGCGGGAGAAAATCTTTTCTCTCCATAAGATGCACGAGTTTCAGTGTCTCGGTTGTGAGCTGTTCGCCCTTTTTCTTGTCCCAATCCTTCACCTTCGGACCGTAGTTGGCGTTCTGCCAGACAGTCATATGTGGAAATATGGCCATGTTCTGGAATATGTACCCCAGGTCCCTTTCGAATGTCGGGATGCCCGTAACCTTTTTTCCGTCTATGAACACATCACCTTCAGTGGGCGCCCATATGCCTGCCAATATTTTCACCAACGTGGTCTTGCCGCATCCTGACGGTCCGAGTATTGTGAGATACTCACCGCTTTCAATCTTTAGGTTGACGTCCTCGGCTGCCGTGACCTTTCCGAAACGCTTTGTTATTCCATTCAGCTCTATTGCCGGCATCTCTACTCCATCTCCAATTCTTTTTTCAGCCCCTCTTCGGGTTCTGGGAATATCAACAGTCTTTCCGGGGCATAGTGAATGAATACATTATCTCCTTCTTTGAACTTGTCAGCCACCGCGCCCGGCAGCCGTGCATGGACGATTCCCCCCTCAGATAGGACCACTTCGAAATCCGTGAATCTTCCAAGGAATAGCTTTCTCTCAATTATTCCGTTGAAGCTGTTCACCTCTCCCCTCTTCCCTTTGGTCATCAGGGTAAATTCCGTCTTTATTCCTGCAACGACATTCATTCCGGCTTCAAGAGGCGTATTGGAAGCAATGAAATTCCTTCCGGCTTTGTCGCTTATCTTCGAACGTTCTCCTTCTTTGGAAACCAGAGCCCCCCTTATGAAGTTCGCCTCTCCCACGAAATGATGCACGAAAGGCCTTGCTGGTTCATTGAATATTTCTTTTGGGGTGCCAGATTGTATGATTTTGCCCTTTCGGAGCACGATGATTCTATCGGAAATTGTCAATGCCTCTTCCTGGTCATGGGTGACGTGTATCGTGGTCATTTTCATATCTCTGGCTAATTTTAACAACTCGTATCTCAGGTCCAGTCTCAGCCGGGCATCCAGGGCCCTCAGAGGCTCGTCCAGCAACAGAATCTTTGCATCAGCTGAAAGTGCTCTGGCAAGGGCATTCCTCTGCATCATTCCGCCGCTCAATTCGTGGGGCAGGGCGTCCCTTCTTTCGTAGAGGTGTACCATCTCAAGCATTTCCCTTCCGATGATAGACACGCGTTCCGACTCCCAGCCCCTTGCAATCGGACCAAAAGTAGTATTTTCCCAAACGTCCATGTGAGGGAATAGTGAATAGGTCTGAGAAAGGAAGGCGGCCCTTCTTTCCTCCGGAGGAAGTTTGTCCACACATTTTCCGTCAATGTAAACGCAGCCAGATGTCTGTTTTGTGAGACCGGAGATCAGCCTCAGCAATGTGGTCTTGCCCGCTCCTGTCGGCCCCAATATTGTTAGATATTCTCCATCCTGGACCTCCAGGTCGAGGTTGTCCACTGCAACGAGGTCTCCGAAGGTCTTTCTCAGTTTTTCAATTCTAATTTCTGGCATGTTTTTCCTCACTTTGCTTTATTCGTTATGTATCTCATCGACATCATCGTTATGAACGATATGGCTATCAGCACCATGCAGGCTATTGCCGCGGGGTAATAGCTCTGGTCTTTCACCAGCCCTACAATGTATACAGGGACGGTGTTCGCGTTCTGCACCACCGCAAGGGTCGCGCCCGTCTCCCCCAGGCTTCTTGTGAAGGCCATGATGGCTCCTGCCAATATGGAGAACTTAATGGACGGGAACATGACCTTCTTGAACACGAACATTGGCCTTGCCCCGAGGGTCCTGGCTGTTTCTTCATAAGTGGGATCGAGCTCTTCGAGCGCGCCCGCAACATTCCTGACGACCAGCGGGAAAGTGAACGCTAAGTGCGCGGATATGACCAAGATAGCGGTCAAGCCGATGTTCATGGAGCCCCAGAACATGCCCAGGGAAATACCCAAAGCAGAAGTCGGAACGATCAGCGGCACATTGACGAGCAGATCAAGTATATGGGACATTATGCGGTTTTGTCCTCTGACGATGTATATGGCCAGAGGCACCCCGAATAGCAGATTAATCAAGGTCACGATTCCTGCGACGAAGAATGAGAAAATCATGGCGCTCCAGAACGGGCCCCAGTCAACTGCTTGGCTCTCTCCTGTGAGTACAAAACTGAATATGAAGAAAGACGGAATGATCAGAACCAGGAACATGAAAATGAACGATAGTCCATCCTTGAGTTTTGGAAATATTCCTTTGCTAAAAAGGCGCTCCGGTCCCGGAAAGACCTTCCGGAGCGGCATTTTGAACTTCATTATGATAATCTTGACGATGACGAGCAAAATCAACGAAAGAATGACCAGCAACATCGCCGTGAATGCCAGTTGCGGCTCAAAACCTCCGGCATGCTTCCAACCGCCGATGAGTGTAGGTCCCGTCTGCATGGGATAGGCTAGTTCGGATAGACCAGGGGCGAGCATGGCCAGCGCGGCCATGGTACCTCCCGTCTCGCTCAGGCTCCTGGCAAAGCATAAGATTATTCCGGTGACCAAACCCGCCCTGAAAAGCGGTAGGGTAATGGTCCTGGCCACGGTCAACGGCGGCGCACCCAAAGTGGATGCGGCCGTTTCATAGTTCACGTCGATTTCGTGGAGGATTGCCGAAAGAGAGCGCACCATGTACGGATAGGAAAAGACGATGTGCAACAATATGACGAGAATGAAAGGTGAGGAGGTTAAACTTAGAGAACCGAATGAATCCACTCCTGGGGTTGTGGCCCAAAAGAGGGCAATAGAGAAACCAAGTGCGGCAGTGGGAACCGCAAGCGGCATATCTATCAATGTGTCAATGTATTTCTTTCCCCGGAAGTCCTTCCTGACCATGAGCCAGGCCATTGGAAGCCCGGCAATGAAATCGACTATCGTGACGATGATGGCGATGATGAACGATATTTTGAGGGCGGCAATGATTTCATCCCACGGCCTATCGTTTCCGGCCCTGGCATTGAGTCCGCCTTCCCAGGAATTTACGTAGTTGCCAAATTCGTCATAAAGTGTAATGTTTTGGGTGATATTACCTACGTTCTTAATCTCGTTGTAAGACTCATTACTGGTGAGGTTGACCCATACTAATTCACTATGGTCGTAAGACACGTTCGACCAATAATCCAATATCGCGTTATTATCTTTAATGTGATATATTGTATAATTTATATATATCGTCGAATTAGTCGTTACATTCATGCCGATTGTCGCATTACTGGTAACGTCCATTATGTTATACACATGGGCATCTACCGCGGTCCCGTTTCCGCTTACGGTTATGTCGCTGTAAGTTATCGCCGGTGGGTCGGTAAATATCGTATCTTGAATGTCGTTCCAGCCTGTGAATGCGTATGTGAGAACGAAGAGCGTGGGCACGATGACCAGAATGATGAAAAAGATTATAACGAATGAGTACCAGCCTTTTAAAAAGGATTTTTTGGCTATGATTTTAGAAAGTCTCTCTCTGAGGTTCATTGAGTGTCTCCGAGCACATCTTTCTTTATTTATTGCGGAAACATTCATTTCATATCTATAACTTCCCTATAGAAAAAACAGAAACTATATAGATGGGGTTTATTGTAGAAGGCCAAGAACACGGGGAACCAACTTTTGTTGATTCCCTTAAGCAGTAAACATGTTGGTATACAATAATATGTGTTTACTGCCCTGTCCTTTAGGGCTGAGATGAATTAGCTTGACTACAATAAACGAAGTGATCGCCATACACCGTGTATATGTTTGCATAGAAACTCAAAGTCATGATACTTTGAGAAAATAGGTGTATGGCTACCTTTGTGTAAACATACAGCACTGAAGAAAC
>DAOVAY010000074.1 GCA_030670795.1 Methanobacteriota archaeon
AAGCCAGAACATCTTTGTCCTGAAGTGCACGTGCCCCTCTGGTTTGGTGACGGCAGGTAGTCTGTCCGTGATGGGCTTAAGCTTGTAAAGCAGGCTTTTACTTTCATCGCCCTCGGCCATACGTATCACTCATTTTCCGGAGTATCTGGGGTTTTCTTCGACTTACCGGTTTTCCCGGAGGAAGACACATCTTTCTCGGTAGACGCCTTTTCCGTGGGTGGCTCCTTCTCGGGAGGTGTTTCTTCTTCTTTGGAGGGCACAGTGTCGTCACTTGGGGCTTCCTCTTCAGAAGGTGCGGTTTCTTCGACCACCGGCACATCATTCTCCGGTTCCGGTTCAGCTTCGAACGGCAGGTCCACCTTTCCTCCCGCAGCCTTGACCTTCTCCTTGGCGCGGTCGGTGGCCTCGTATGTCTTAATGGTTAGGGGGGTCTTTATCGAGCCGGCACCCAAGAGCTTGACCGCATCGGTCTGCGTTAGGTCTACTATAATGGCCTTGCCTTCCTTGGTTGCTATGCCAGTTTCTAAATAAACCGTAAGGTTGGACTGCACGTCCCCGACATTGATTATGCCTTTCTCGTAGGTCAGGGAAGGTGCGCGCTTGAAGCCTTTTCTTCCAAAGTGGTCGGGGTCGTTCACAAGCATCTTCATGATATTGTGCTTTAACAAACCAGCGTTGCCTCTTCCGCCGCGCAGACCCGCTCCTCTGCCGGCCTTCTTTCCGCGGCCGTGAGTCCTGCTGCCCCTCTGTTTCTCGGTTCTCTTCCTTTTCACTTTTTCACCACCTTCTTCTTGGCAGATACTTTTTTGGTCGTCTTCTTGGTTTCAGGCTTCTCTTTGGTTTCTTTCTTTTTGGCAGCGGGTTTCTTCTTGGCCGGCTTTTTGGCCGCCGGCTTCTTGTCCGCGGTCTTCGGTTTGGGCTTCTTTTTCGGTCTATCTTTCTTCTTGGGCTCGGGCCCCAGCATCTTGATTATGAGGTCGTTGATCGCCTCTCCCCTGTATCCCAGTGCCCCTCCGGCCTTGAAAGCGCGCTTGACGCCCTCGTGGCCTTTTAGCGGCGGGTGCAGTCTGAACAATGGCTTGACATCTTTCAGGGATGTGAAATTTTCCTTTTCCGCGGCAACGGCATCGGCGAATTTGACAAGTGTATCGTGCTTTGTCAGCTCCTTGACGTACTTGTTGTCTATCGAACGGTTTCCCACTAATCTTCCGCGAATTACAATAAGTCGTGCCAGCACGTCAGGCTTGACCTCGCCCCAGGTGACGTAGTCCTTCACTTTCTGTAGCATGCCGTCGTTTACCTTGTTCGAAGGAACGAGCACGCAATGGTTGACTTTATTGAGCCGCAACAGGCCGAGCGTTTGCTTGATGTCGGGTTTTACGTTAATGCCGCCTCTCAGTCTGATGACCGCCCGCATCATTTCCCGTCTCCCTCCTTGTCTTTGGGCTTCGCGGAGGCATCGCCTTCTGGTTTTTCAGATTTCTTTTTTTCGTCTTCTGGCTCTGCTTCCGCATCCTTGGCGACCTTCTTCACCCTCTCCTCTATCTTTTCTGCTTCCTCACTCTTCTTCTCTTCGAGTCTGCGTTTCAGTTCCTCCGGGGAAGTTTCCAGCAGAACAACATTCACAGGACCGCTCATGATGTGAAGGTTCTTCGCCTGTGAGTCGGTAACCTTAATTCTTGAAGTCTCCCGTAGGGCTTCGAAAGTGGCAAAGCTGTAATTAACGGTTGTCTTGGTGTGACCCTTTGCGAAACCCCAGCTATCCTTGATTCCGGCCATGCCCACGACCTTCTTGGCAACATCGCCTAGCGCGAGGCCAACACCTCTCGGTGCAGGTTTTAATGTAATCTCTACAGAACCGTATTTACCAAATACCGTAAATGGGAACGTGTGTGGATTTCCGCAACCGCATTCCCAAGAACCGCAACCGCGCTTAATCTCGATGATGTTAAGTTTGGCACGGTCTATGGCATTCCTGATTGACGGGCCCACTTCCCTACCTTTGGCACGGCCCATTCCCACGAATCCGTCCCCGTTGCCCACAACCGTGGTGATGGCGAACCTGACTCTGCGTCCGGAGTCGGTCATCCTCTGCACCATGTTGACGTCCAAAACCTCGTCCTCCATCTCAGGCAGCAGGATGTCCACAATCTCCGGTTCCTTGAGGGGGTGCCTGGAAACCAGCGCTTCGCTCATTGTGGTAATTTTACCCTCATACACCAGTTTGCCCAGCCTCGTCTTCGGGACCCAGCCGATGTCGTATGAGGTCTCGGATTTCCTGCCTCTGGAATCTCTCCTGCGACCTCGCTGCATCATTTCCCCTCCTTTATCTTTTCCACGACGGATTCGAACATCTTCGGAACATCGTCACCGATATGAGAGCCGGATATTCTTTCATCCGGAGGAAAGACAACTTCATCGTGAGGTATGTCAATGCCCGCATCCAACATTCCCTTGAGGGCTGAAAACACCTTGGAACCCTTTGTGGGCGAATGCAGACCGATATCCAAAACCGCTTTGGGGGCCACCTTCTTCGCCCTAACACCGGCCAGATATCCGACGAGATATGCGGAAGAGGTGTTGCCGGTGGCTTTCTTCCATCCCATTTTGGAAAGCTCTTTGGTGTTTGCGGATGCCAGGATAATGTCGCCCGTGGGCTCAAACTTGGCAAACTGGATTGTCGTATTTCTGGAGGTGCATCTGACAACCGCTCTCGGAAGGCTGGACATCAAGAGATTCTTCCTGTGTCTGTAATCCGTCTTGTGCTCGCGCCTTCTTCTGAACGGCACCTTCGAGCGGGGTCCGATCGCCATTTATCTCGCCTCCTTTTCCTTATCGTTGGCCCAAAAGCAGGCTGACTTCGAACATATACTAACCTTTTGTTGGGTGCTTATGTTCAAAGTTTCTCCTCCTTCAGTATTCCGTGAATCTTCAATTGCGTGTCGAGATGAGCGCGGCTCTTGAACATGCCGCCCTTTGCCTGGCGATAGTATTTCCTGTAGGTCATGGAGTCGAGCACGCCCTGCTCGCGCAGCTCCTTCAATCGGACTCTGATCGATCTGATTTTGCGAATCCACTCCCGCTTTCTGGGGGTTCGCGCATACTTCGCACCCTTTCGGCTGCCCGGTCCTCGCTGCCTGCCCTTCTTCTTCTGCCCAGCGAGGTACTTCCTCCTGCCGGACGAGATTCCCTTCTTCTGCATGGCCTTGATAGCACCCGCGTTAATCATGACCCTGACATCGTTTCTGGTTATGGCATCGGCAACGTCCTCTATGCGATTGGGGTCGATCCATACCCTGTTGGCCCCGCAACCGAGCAGGTCGGCGGCCATTCTTCGCTGATTCTTCAGGTCCATCTAGGAACCCCCCCAATTGAGAATTCGTATTCCGAGTTCGTCCGCCTTTTCCTTTATCGCAATTCTCTTGCGGGTGCCGACGGTGTGGCCTATCCTTGCGGCCTGCTTTTTGGGGTCCAGCCCCTCCAGGTCTTTGGGAGAATGTATCAGCACGTCCTCGAATCCGGACGGGTGCCTGCCCCTAACGGTCTTGGGACCGCGGTATCCTTTGGACACCTTCGGAGCTCTATATCTGTAATTTCTTCGAGTTTTAGAATGAAGGCCGCGGGGCTTGCGCCAGCTCTCTCCAACTCTCACATATCTGAACCATTCCTGCCTTCTGAAATTGGGTTTTTTACCCCTTTTCACTGCCCGTAAAGAGAGGGCGTGTTTTTCATCTGCTCCGAGTTCCGGTTTCGGTTTTACCTTGTACACTTCCTCCTCCGGAACTTGTTCCGCCGCTTCCTCGACCGTCTCTTCTTTCTTCTCCTTCTTTTTTGCTTTTGTTTTCTCGGGCTCGACAATCTCGATTTCGTCTTCGGAGGACTCGTCCGGTTCCACTATCTCCGTCTCTTCCTTCGGTTCTTCAACCGCGACAACTTCTTCCTCTTCAGGAGGGGCTTTGAGCTCGATGTTCTCTTTCTCCTCATCAGGCATCGGCTATCCCTCCTTTTTCAGTGATATAAATTCCATCCTGGAAGACTCTAAGGTCGAAACCCCTTATCTTTGTGGCCTGCTCGATGTTCGCGGCGGATTGACCCACGTCCTCCTTGTTGGAGCCTTCGAGTATCACCACGTCGCCCTTGACGGTGATTTTTGTGTCGCCGAGGATTTTCGCGGTCCTCGGGTGCTTCTCTCCCAGGAAGTTGTCGATTACGAAAACGTCTTCTTTGGCGCTGGCCTTTACAGGGAAGTGTGAATAAACAATCTTCATCTTGTAAACGAAACCTTTGGAAACTCCCGTAATCATGTTCTGGACGTGTGAGCGGAACGTGCCCAGGAGCGCGTTGTCTTTTTTCCGGGGGAGCTCGGTGGTAAGGATTACGGTATTGCCTTCTTTGATTATCCGGATGCGGGATACGGGGAAGGTTCTGGTTTGCTCTCCTTTGGGGCCCTTGACCGTAACTGTGCGTCCCTCCACCTTAACCTCAACGCCCTCGGGGATTTCGATTGTTTCCTTTGACATTCCTACAACCGGCATCTCTTCACCTCAGTAAACATAGGCCAGCAATTTCCCGCCTATCCCGAACTTCTTCGCCTGCGAGTGGGTTATGACGCCCTTCGTGGTGGTGAGTATTAACAAACCGAAGTCCTGCGCGGGGAGATACCTGGCTTCGTATCTGTCAAGGTCTATCTGCTTCACGCTGAATCTCGGTTTTATCACGCCGCAACTGTTGATGTTGCCGTTCAACACCACTCGGAACTTTCCGCCTCGTCCGTCCTCTATGTACTCGAATTGGGAGATGTAATCGCCGTCCTGCATGACTTTCAGGACGCGGCCGGTTAGCTTCGAAGACGGCTTAATCATGCATTCGCTTTTTCCCGCCGCTTCGGCGTTCTTTATCTGCGACATCGCATCGTTCAAGGTATCGTGCTGCATTCATTGCCTCCTACGAGTACTTCTTGAAGCCCAAGTCGGGGGCCAGTTCCCTGAAGCATTGCCTGCACAATCTGATCCCGTACCTGCGGATCATGCCCCGCTTCCTGCCGCAACGCAGGCAGCCTTCCTTCCGGCCAAACTGCTTTTTCGGCTTCATTCGACATTCCCCCAAACATGATTCTTGAGCGTGATTATGTGACCACCTCTACCTTGAATCTGTTCTTCATGAACTCGATGCCCTCTTCCTTGGTGATTCTCTGACTCTTCGGGAGTTTCTGCCTTCCAATCTTTCTCAAGGCGACTCTCCGTCCCGGCCTGGTCAGCGTGACGCACAGGTCAAGACCCAATATGCCTATCTCTGGGTCGTACTTCATGCCTTCGAAGTCGGTGTAATCGGAGATGCCGAGCGAGAAGTTACCCTCGGGGTCGAAGGAGTAGTCGGCGATGCGGTTCTCCTTAATCCAGAAGGCGCGTTTGATGAAATCGTCGGCCTCCTTTCCCCTCAAGGTCACCTTGCAGCCGATTGGCATACCCTCTCTGATTCCCAGGTCACGGTTGGTGGTTTTGGAAATGGTACGGACGGGCGTTCGGTTCGTGAGCATGTTCAGGACCTTCTCTGCCTTGATAAGCTTCTCTCCGGCCTCGCCCACACCTATGTTCACCACTGCCTTCTGGACGCTTATTATGCGCATCTTGCCGCCCTTCTTCATATGGCAGTCCCCCTTGTGACAGTGTTTTCTAATCCGGGGGACATGCATGAAACGTGTTGTTGGCTTATGTCAATATCACGTTTCATACGGCATAGCCCCCTGTAATTCCTTTTGCGGGGGGCGAATATGAGACGTGTTGGTGAACCATGGTCAAAACACGTTTCATACAGCCTCCACCTCCGGCAGTGATATCTCTGGCTTGTCGTCACCCACCACAAACACATAATCCATGATCGTGGTGAATCCGTCCTTGAATTTGACAATGTTAGGCTTCGGGCTGCGGGTCATTTCCACATCCTCTACGGTCCCGAGCTGGCCTATGTGCGAGCCTCCAATCAGATACGCGATGCTGCCCTCCTTGAGCTCGTGAACGCCCAGTATCTTCTGACTCGGAATTTCTATTTTTATTGTGTCGCCGGTCGTTCTTGCATCTTTCTTCATCAGCAGATTCCTGCCGTCGTGGAAGTTGAGCTGAGTCATTCCTCCTTTAATGGTAGTCTTGTTCTCTATCCTGACGAACTTCCACTTTGCCTCGGCTGCCGTGATGCGCATGAGCCTGAACTTGCCTCTCCTGTCAAGGAGTAAGCGGAAATGCTCCTTGGTTTTTGGTATGGATATCACGTCGAACAGACCGACCGCTCTCTTGTAATTGGTGGCCGGTTTCCCGTCGACGAATATCTTCCTCTGACCGATAATTCGTCTAGCTTCTCTTGCGGTGTCACAATATCCTGCCAGATCCCTTACAATGATCAGCAAAGGTATGCTGCTCCGCACGGCATGCGGTCCCGGTGCGGGCTTGGTTACCCACACATGGGATTTTCTCGGTATGGGCCAGGATGTGGGTGCTGTCAGCCTCTTCATGTGCTTGCTCATTCGACAACCTCCCCTGTCTTGAAGCTATCAAGCTTATCTCTCCTTTTAGGGTCGGAGAGGTCGAATTTGATGATGATGACGTTGGACGGGTCAACCTTTCTGGCTACTTCCGAGCCGTCTGCCTTTCTGACGTTGATGCCCTCAAGACCTATCTTCAGGTCCTTGCTGAATATCTCGGTCACGAGGCATTCCTTCCCCAGGTACTCCTCATTGCCGCGGATCATCTTTACGAGGTCGCCTTTGCGAACTGACGCAGCCCTGACATTGTACTCCTTGATCAGGGTATCGGACAGATGGCTGGATATCATTCTCCGCCTTTCGTGTCCGGCCGCATTGAATCGGTATCTTCTCTGTTTTCTGGGTTGTCTGGATTTCATCATTTCACCCTCACACTATCATCGAAGCCGTGGCAGCTATCCGCGGCCAGCGCTCTGCCGCCTCCCTGGCAACAGGGCCCTTGATGTCCGAACCCTTCGTTTCACCATTCTCAGTGGTTATGACAACGGCATTGTCCTCGAACTGGACCATCGTGCCGTCCGAGCGTCTGAAGGGGCGCCTCTGCCTTACTATCACGGCGTGCACGAGCTGCTTTCTCATCTCCGGAGAGCCCTTCTTCACACTGACAACAAGCAGGTCGGCAATTCCCGCTGACGGGTATCGCCTGTGCGTACCGTGATATTTGGGAACCGCCACCACCTCCACAACCTTGGCGCCAGTGTTGTCTATACAGTCGAGTCGCGCTCCCTTGGGGATTCCCCGGGTCTGTCTGCCGGCCACACCTTTCATCCTTCACCTAACCTCTGTTCTCGATGACCACATAGGCAATGTTCTTGCTCAGCGGTCTGCATTCCATAATCTTGACCTGATCTCCGGTCTTCACATCCAGGCAGGGAGGAGTGTGGACCAGATATTTGCTGGAGCGTTTTTCCAGCCTTTCATATTTCTTGTTCAGTCTCATGTAATCTCTCTTTACCACGGCACTGCTCTGCATACGGTCGGAAACCACGGTGCCCTCAAGTATCTGGCCTCTCACGGGTAAGGTACCGTGGAACGGGCAGAACCTGTCTTTGCACTCTTTTTTCGGTAGAACCACGTCAATTCCTATGTCCAAGCCCTTTTCCCCGCGCTTCTTCCTTGCCGGTTTGGGGGCGACCTTGGCGGGTTTCTTTGTGGCCGGACTCTTTGAGTC
>DAOVAY010000030.1 GCA_030670795.1 Methanobacteriota archaeon
CACAAAGTATAAGTTCTCAATCAAAAAGAGGAAAGGGCTCCATGAAGGCGTCAAGGGCGAGCGAGGCTGGGAGAATGTACTGGCAAACGGTCTCGTACCGTTGGTCATAGCAATGTTGTGCATAGACAATGCACCTTATCCAACTCTAGACAAGCAAATAGGCACCGTACTGTTTCTCTGTGCCGTGGCCATTGCAGCTTCTGATACCTTGGCGAGTGAATTGGGCATGCTCTCCAGAAGAACTTGGTTGATAACCACTGGAAAGCGTGTCAGACCGGGCACCAACGGTGGTATATCATTCCTCGGCCAGTTTTGGGCCGTTGCCGCCGCATTTTACACAGGAGCGATGGGCATCTTAGTAGTCGGATACTTTGAACCCGGGCTTTACCTTTCCTGGTGGGTGGTTCCTCTGATTACAATTATCGGTTTTCTCGGATGCCAGATTGACAGTGTGATAGGGGCGACCATCGAAGGTAAACCTTTCGTTACAAAACTGACAAATAATCTTATGTCTATAACGATAGGAACGATAATCGCATGGCTGTTGATGACATGGCTCGGATGAAGAATATTCTATTGGTTATTTGCGACGGGATGGGCGACCGACCCTGCCCCGAACTTGATAATCTAACGCCGTTAGAGGCAGCCAGTACGCCAAACATGGATTCGCTCGTAAAAAATGGACAGAGTGGCCTCATGAACGTTATTGCACCAGGCATCGCACCAGGCAGCGACACAGCACATCTGGCCCTTTTAGGTTATGACCCGTTGAAGGTTTACTCCGGTCGAGGAGCTTATGAAGCTGCCGGCACCGGATTGAATGTCCAAAAGGGGGATGTGGCGTTCAGATGCAACTTCGGGACAGTGGACGAGGAGTTGAAGGTCACTGACAGGAGAGCGGGGAGAATTTCCTCCGGAACAGACGAGCTAGCCGCCGCGCTAAACGGAATGAAAATCGAGGATGTGGAGGTGGTCTTCAAGGAAGCGGTTGAGCACCGTGCGGTTTTGATTCTTCGGGGACCGGGATTGTCAGCCGATGTCGGCGACGTGGACCCCCATGAGGTCGGAGCCATGATTCTTACATCCAAACCGTTGAAACCTGCCGGTGAAAAAACAGCTAGGATACTAAACGAGTTTACAAAGAGGTCCTATGAAATCCTCAACGAACATGAGGTGAACAAAAAAAGAAGGGACGAGGGCAAAGCGCCTGCGAACATTGTAATGGCCCGAGGTGCGGGAAGTCCCCCGGACGTACCACAGTTCAGCGAAAAATTTAACGGACTCAAGGGCGCGGCGGTGGTCGGCATTTCATTGGTCGAAGGCGTTTGCAGAGTCGCGGGACTGGACATAATGAAAGTTTCGGGTGCGACCGGCGGCCTTGACACGAATTTGAACAATAAAGTGGATGCCACCATTTCCGCATTGGAGATTTACGATTTCGTATTGCTACATATCAAAGGCACGGATTTATGCGGCCATGACAACGACCCGAAAATAAAAGCAGAGTTCATCGAGAAAATCGATGCCTCGGTCGGCAGGTTATTGGGCAATCTGGGCGGAACAAAGGATGAACTAATAATTTGTATCACCGCAGACCACTCGACGCCCTGTTGCGTCATGGACCATTCCTCGGACCCTGTTCCCATATTGGTATGGGGCAAAGGATTAAGAAAAGACCACGTGGAAACCTTCGGGGAGCACGCTGCTGCAAAAGGCTCTCTGGGACACATTCGTGGGGTAGACTTGCTTAAGATTCTCACTGGGCTGGCCGGGAGAGGCGAGAAGCTGGGCGCTTGATTGCTCTATTGACGTTTCAACTCTACTGAATTAACCGTCAGGTGTTCATTCCTTCTCATATTTGAACGACAGCTGAACACGGGCTCTGTAAGCGACAATCTTGCCGTTTTCTATCTTCGTATCCAGTTGGACAACTTCGCAGATACGCAAGTCCCGAAGTGATTCGGATGCTTTGGTGACTGCATTGTTCACGGCATCCTCCCAGCTTGTCGGAGACGAGCCCACCAATTCTATGATTTTATAAACACTGTTTGGCATGTTTTCCCTCCTTTGCATAAAGAATTTCAGGATATATATTCTTTTGGTCGTCATTAAGAAAGTTTTTATACGTTCAATTGCTAATAGTGTTTAAATAAATTGTAATTCGAGGAGGATTATTATGTGGGGCACAAAGAAAATCAAATCGTGTGTTATAGTTATTTCAATGATTACTGGCGGGTTTTTAATGGCAGTACCCGTGAGTATGCCGAATGTGGCTGCGTACATGACGCCGCCAGGTTCTTCCTGGACCTGGGACCAGATGATGTTTGACGCTGATATGTCAACGGGTGGAACAGCAGTGACATATATTGGTCCGTACAACTATTTAGTACACGAAGACATCATTATCGACCCGACTTCTACGATAAGGACCGAAGGTCCGGAATTTACTCAGATGGACATGTTAATGGGAATCCGGATTGTTGTTGAAGGTGTCCTGGATGCAAATCTGGGCGGCACATTCGTAGGATGGAGTGCGCCCGGTGACTGGGAGGGTTTTGTGGTCCAGAACGGAGGACAAGCTATGTTTAGCGGAATGACGAATCCGCTGGTCATCTCGGATGCTATGAACGGAATCATTGATGATAACACTTTGATGATGGGCACCAATATAATGGTCAACAACGGCCTTATCGATAACTGTGCGATGTCCGGTATCACAATTTTGGAGGATATGGGCAACCCGATGATCGCGGATAATACAATAACCAATTGCGGCATCGGAATTTATCTTCAGGGAAATACGGATGCAATGATAATGGGAAACCACATTAACAACAATATGATGCATGGGATACACCTATTATCCGTCACTAATGCGGTGATGATGGACTCTAATACGATTTCCGATAATTTCATGGGTTCCGGTATATTTCTGGAAGATTCATTTGCATTTATCATGAATAATTGGATATATGGCTGGAACGCAACTCCCAGCTCCTTTCAGCCCGGTGGTCCTGCGATACATTTGACAGGAAATCCGCAATGGACCACGACAATATCTTGGAACAACATAGTCGGCGGCAGTGGGGACGAATACGGAATAGCCGGACTGGCACCAGACGGAGGTCATGGAATCTGGCTGGATAACCTTGAAGGCATGGCTCCCGGTTCCCAGGTGGTCATCGATAACAATCCCCTGATCAGAGGAGGTGAGGGAGGTCCAAACATTTTTAACGACGGTCTTGCCGGAGCCGGTGGTGACGCTATACGTGTCGACGGAATCCCCGACATTGGTGACCCTTTTTTCAATAATGAAGCCCTGAGGATCACGAATAATGGTCAGATACTGGGAGGTCACGGCGCTGACAACAATTGCCCGCAGAACGGAGTTGCAGGGGACGGCGGATACGGAATCCACATAATAGACGATGACTTCACAGGCAGCCAGGAGATTTCAGGTAACGCCTTCATCCTTGCCGGAAACGGCGGACATAACTTTGCGGACGATACTGCAGGAGGTAGTAACTGGCATTGCGGAGACGGCGGAGATGGCATTTATATTCAAGATGCCTGGACAGGTGTATTCACCGAATTACTGCACAACCTACACGTCGAGGGGGGCAAGGGAGGTAACGGAACCGCCAACGGCCAATTCAAGAAGACTGGAAAGGGCGGAGACGGCATCCACTTGCGCGCCTGTATGAATGCTACGATCGACCCGACCATTGCCTTCGGCGGAGACGGCGGTGACAACACAGGCAACATGATTCTGGCAGGAGATGGCGGAGACGGAATACTCATTGATGCCTTTGCCGCCAGATTCTCGGTCGTTATGATATTCGACGTCAATGGAACCGGAGGAGAAGGCGGTGACAACTACATGACTGGCGGACCCGGTGGCGGTGGTGCAGGAACTGGTGGTGATGGACTTGAAGTTGACGGTTCGTTCGTCTTTTCCACGAATAGTAACTACACTGGTGGGAAAGGCGGCGACACCTACGCGGACATGGATTTCGGCGGCATGGGCGGTTACGGCGCCCATTTGTGGAATGCCTCGGGGTTCACAGCGATTATCGGTAGCATCTATGGCGGTGACGGCGGCGACAGCAGGTATAACGGGCCACCCGGAGGTGGAAGCTGGGGCGGAATGGGCAGTTCAGGTGTGTACGCAGTTGATGCAGGAACCAACCTTGACATTCAAAACCATCTGATGATTATGGGGGGAAATGGCGGAGATCTGTGGTTTGATACGGTGGGTGACGCTGGATTCGGAGGTCTGGGCATTCAATCATCGAATGCCGGCATGTTCTCCGTAGTAGGCTCAAATGTGACAGTAGGTGCCGGGGGTTTTAACTGGATAACAGGAGGAAATGCAGACAAAGGCAACCATGGAATTTGGGTAACTAACGCGGGAGGTGGGGCAACAACCTCTTTCAATCGGGTTTACGGAGCTAGAACTTGGGGCATCCATTATTTTGGTAGTGGGGGCCAGATAATTGGAAATGAAATATTCAACAATTCAAGTCCTGGTACGGGCGCAGGCGTACATTTATGGAATTCCAACCCATTGATTCAGGGAAACAATATACACAATAACTACATCGGCATCTGGATTGACTCAAACAGCAATCCAGATATTATTAAGAATGATGTTTATAACTCCACATATGCTGGAATATATATTAAAAGTGGTTCAAGCCCCTTTATATCCAGAACCACAATTGACAATTCTGACCAGTATGGAATAAGAGCGGATGATGCCCCGATATGCCTGGTAGAGAACTGCACAATATCCAATAGCGGAACATTTGACTGGACTCTTTCCAGCAACTCACATTTAGTCTCCTTGAACACCACCAGTGACAAGACCACATTTTTCTTCGACGCCGCCTCAACATTGACCATGGACTGGTTCATGCACACCCAGGTAGTGGACCAATTTTTCACTCCTGTTGCTGGAGCAGAGGTCTGGATCAACGACACCTTCGGAACTAATATCTTGAACGCGTTCACACCCGCAAGCGGCTGGATAAATTGGACGGTGGTCACCGAATTCATAGAAACCCAGACCGCGAGGACCTATTACACGGACCACAACGCAACCGCGATTGCCGGTTTGCAACAGGGCTGGGCTACACCAGAACCGAACATGGATGCCAGCCGCGAGGTTATAATCGTTTTGGGTGCGTCAGTATATAACATATTCCTCAACCAGGGCTGGAATCTTATCTCGATACCCCTAATTCAGGCGGATGAATCAATCGACCAAGCACTGAGAACCATAGACGGCAAGTGGGATAAAATCATGATATACGACGCGTTAGACCCGAATCCTTGGAAGTCCAACTGCACTTACTGGCCTTCCTCATTGAACGAGTTTGATACCCTCAACCGCACACAGGGATTCTGGATTCGCATAACCTCGCCTTCGGCAACTTTGACGGTTACGGGAAACGAGCCGGTTACGACCAACATCCCGTTGTATGCCGGTTGGAATCTGGTTGGATATCCGTCATTCTTGGAAAAAACCATTTCAAACGCCCTTTCCGGAACAGGCTATGATGAACCAGTGCAGGGTTGGGACCCGGCAGCGCCATATGGACTCACCCAGCTTGCGGATTCATACATGATGAAACCCGGAGAGGCTTACTGGGTGCATGTGCCTGCTGATACAATCTGGGTAGTGGATAATCCCTCAGTTATAACGGATCCGTATTCAATCTATGGATATGTATATCTCTATGACGGAACATCGGCGGGAGGTTACACGCCATTGCTTTCAGGGGCTGGCTCAACCATTGACGTCACCTGGTGGGACCCGCTAAATGGCTGGCAGACCTTGAGCACAGTAACGAATGCGGCCGGTCAGTACTCGGTTGACTTAGTTAACTATACAGATGGGAGTGAAGTTTATGTCAATGCAACTTTCGCGGGCTTTGGCAATAATGGCTACAACTACACGTACGTTGACACCATCGGCTTCCCTGGCGGAAGGCGGCAGGACGTGGTTTGCGGGGTGCCCTATGACATTTTTATTGTGAATCCCATTCCGTTCACTCCCGTTCCATTTGGATCACTGATTCCGGTGGATTTCGTAATCCTTGATAGAGACGGCATGCTTGCCCAGGGATACTACACCTTCTTTGACGGTCCGATAGACTGGGTCTCTTCAGACCCTGCCTGGATACCTCCATTTCCTGTATTCTTCGATGGAACTGCTTCGCCAACGCCCGGTCAATGGAATGACTTTGTTACCTTCTGGTCTCTGGGATTACAGACTATAGAAATATACGAAGGAGGAATGCCTAGCAATCAGTATCCGACTCACTGGGGTCAATTCTTCATAGACCCGTTTGATACGATTCCAGGATGGATGAAGGATTGGGATTTGATTATTGTAGATGTCTTTTAATTTATATAATCATTCCACTGTAAAGCACTAGCCAGATGCCTAGGCTTGTCTATCTCGCAGCCTCTCGCATTGGCCGCATAATAAGCCAGTAATTGTAAAACCACAGAGGTCAGAACGGGCGTGAATAAGTGAGGAACTTCGGGCACGAATATTGTGTGGTCCACGTATTTCTCCAGCTCACGGTCGCCCTCGGTGCCGATGCCTATGACCTTAGCGTCTCTCGCGCTGACCTCTCCGATGTTGCCCAACATTTTTTCGTACGTCTGGTCGCGGACGGCAATCGCTATGACGGGGGTTTCCGAGGTCACGAGAGCCAGGGGGCCGTGTTTCAGCTCTCCGCCTGGGTATCCCTCGGCATGAATGTAGGAAATCTCCTTCATCTTCAATGCTCCTTCCAGGGCAACCGGGTAGTTGATGTTCCTGCCGAGGAAGAACATGCTGTTCACGTCCGAGATGCTTTCAGCCAGTTCTTTAATTTCGGCAGCGTTGCTCAGTATCGAGCGCACGTGTTTCGGCAGGCTCCTCATTTGGTTTTCCAGCAACCTTGCGCGGTCGATCCCCAGACGTCCTTTTGTCACTCCCATTTTAATTGCCAGCGATGCTATCGCAATCAACTGAGTGATATAGGTTTTCGTGGCTGCAACCCCAACCTCCAGGCCTGCGCGGGTGTAGAATGTCTCATCGGCCTCTCTGGTCATGGTGCTCCCTACGATGTTCACTATGCTTAGGGTGTCATGTCCCCTCTTTTTCGCGGTTCGTATCGCTGAAAGCGTGTCTGTGGTTTCACCGCTCTGGGTGATGCCGATTATCAACGGTTGTGAAGTTGTTGCGGACGAGAATCTATACTCCGATGCCAGCTCGACGGTCGTCGGCGTCTTGGCAATCTCCTCGAACATGTGTTTTCCGACGTAGCCGGCATGATATGACGTGCCGCATGCGATTATCTTGATTGTATCCGGTTTGAAGCCTATGGAATATCCGTTCTCGCTGCTGAGGCTTGTTCCGATGATTGTGTCCTGGATGACCTTCGGCTGTTCGAAAATCTCCTTGAGCATGAAGTGCTCGTACCCGCCCTTCTCGGCCCCTTCCAGGCTCATGTCCACGATTTCCCATTCTCTCTTTACCTCGTTGCCCTCGAGGTCCTGGATTTTTACATTGTTTTTGGTGATGGTGGCGATTTCTCCATCGAGGAGGTATATCATGCGGTCGGTATACTCCAGAATTGCCGGTACGTCCGAGGCTATGAAGTTCTCGCCCTTGCCTATGCCCAAGACCAGAGGGCTTATCATCCTTGCACACACGACCTTGCCCTTCTCCTTTTTGTGGATTACAGAAATTGCATAGCTGCCTTTCAATTTCGTTACAGTTTTAAGAACCGCACTTTCAAGGTCTCCGTCATAAAATTCCTCGAGGAGGTGGACGGCAACTTCGGTATCGGTTTCGGACCTGAAAACATGGCCCCGCTTCATCAGCTCCTCCTTCAAGGTCATGTAATTTTCGATTATGCCGTTGTGCACCAACGCAATCTCATTCTTACAATCCGTCATCGGGTGAGAGTTGTTTTTCATGGGCTTGCCGTGTGTGGCCCATCTTGTGTGTCCAATCCCGAAATTGCCTTTTATGCCTGGCATGCTCTCTTCAAGGTGTCCTATCTCGCCCTTGTCCTTGAACATCTCCAGGTTCTCATCCACAATTGCAATGCCAGCGGAATCATAGCCCCTGTACTCTAACCTCTTAAGGCCGGCGAGTATTATGCCCTGGGCTTGTCTATCACCTGTGTAACCAATGATGCCGCACATTCCAAACGCTCCTACATTACGGTTGTGTTGTCCTCTATTTTCCCGTCTATCCTCGTATGATGGGCAACCTTGCACTTCGAGCCGATTATGCTGCCTGATCTTGCAGACACCTGGCTTCCGATAACCGTCTTCTCCCCCACGAGCGTACCCAGGCGGTCTACCTGTCTGTACTCGTCCTCGAGCTCCATCTTGACAGAATCCTCGGATGCACAGAACTGAGGTCCTACTTCTACGCCCTCTCCCAAAACAGAATGAGACAGGTATGAGCCAGCACTTATGATCACGTCGTTCATCAATATGCTGTGTTCAATAACAGAGAACGCGCCCATACGTACGTTATCGCCGACGCTGGTAGATGGGTAAATGCAGACGGACGGTCCGATCTCGCATCCTTCGCCGATGACCACAGGGCCCATGATGTGTGTTCCTGATCGGATAATAGTCCCCTCACCGATGGACACGGGTCCCTTCATCGTAACTCCTTTATCTATTCGTCCGGAGGTCTTTGAAGCGCACTTCCTAAGGGCCATGGCATTCAGTTCCAGTATGTCCCAGGGATAGACAACGTCGCTCCACGCTCCGGTTGTTTTCACTGCGGTGACCTTGGTTTTCGGAATCATGTGCTGAATCACGCTGGTAAGGTCGTACTTCCCGTTCTTCTTGACGCTGTCAATGACCTTGAACACATCATCGCTGAACTTGTAGATGCCGGTGCTTATCAGGTTGCCTATGTGTTGCTCCGGCTTTTCCACTATGTTACGAACCACCTTTCCGGATAATTCTACAACGCCATACTTTGAAGGCATGTCGCTCTGTGTAATGACTATGCGGTTTTTTGCTTTCTGGTCCAGGAGGTCCTCTATCAGTTTCGGACCGATTATGTTGTCCCCGGGAAGCACTAGAAAATCGCCTTTCACGTGTTTCCTCACCATTGAGAGTGCGTAGGCAGTGCCAGCCATTGCCACCCTCTTCTTTTGCTCAACATAGCTGATTTTCACTCCCCATTCACCGCCATCCTCGAAATGGCTCATGATTCTCTCTTTCTGGTATCCGACAACTATCGTGATGTCTCTTACGGAATTGGCAGCCAATGCCTCTATCGCATACTCCAGTATGGGCCTGTTGGCTATCGGAATCATGGGCTTTGGCTCGGAAGCGGTGAACGGCCTGAGCCTTTTGCCCTCCCCTGCGGCAAGTATCACTGCCTTCAATCTATCACCTATGAGCCTGACAAACCGATGGCTATAAAAGGTTTGCGAACGTTTTTATTTGTCCTAATTTCTACCCCTCCAGGACAATGACTAGAAACGACCGCAGTCAAAAGCAAAGGAAGGGATTTCGTCTCCCGACTAGTGGAACGTTGAGGACTAGACGCTCAGAGCCCGATGATATTCTTCATGTCCATGAGGGAGAAGAGGTCAACTGCAACCTCTGCGGCAGCAACGATTTCAAACGCTTGTACAAAGCCTATAACTACAATGTCGAATTCGTTGTGGTACGCTGTAATAAATGTGGATTGGCTTACATCAACCCGAGGATGCCGGCGAATGTGATCGAGAACATGTATTCCAGCAAGGACACCATCAATCTCGGGTTTGCCATCTCCTCTTGCGGTCCGCTTTCAAGGAATCGGCGCTGGCACGAAGCCAGATTCAAGACAATGATGAAACACTTTAAAGAGATCAATCCTTCTTACTCACCGGAGCATACGATCAGATATCTTGATGTGGGGTGTGGAATAGGGCAGACGCTGGATTTCGCTAAGAACCGCGGTTGGGAGACGCACGGAATTGATATTTCGGAATATGTGGTGGAAGAGGGTAATAAGCTTGGCAGAAACATATTGCTCACGAATCTCGAGAATTCGCCCTTCGAAGACGAATATTTTGACATCCTTCTCATGTCCGAGGTTATCGAGCATGTCACGGACCCCCTTCAGGAATTAAAACTAGCCAGGAAGAAGATGAAGAAGGGCGGCATATTGGTGGTGGACACAATAAACATAGACAGCTTCTTCATGAAATTCCTCGGAGAGAACTCCAGTTTTGTGGAAGCTGGCCATCTCACATATTTCAATTACGGGACACTCAGGGAGATGTTAAAAAAGGCCGGGTTCAATATCGTGAAGGGTTACCGGGGACTGGAGGTCAGCCTGGGAGATTACATGGAGATATATTCGACCATGTTTCGTAAGAGGACGTCTTTTGCGATGGAAATGAGTTTCAGCATTCTAAGAAAAATCGGCTGGGGTGATTTCTGCTTTGGCGGAATGTCATATTATGCTTCGAAATGATATGCTGATTTGGTGAAACATTTATACTATACTTATTGTTTCTGTGGCTCGCCTGTAATCTAATTAAGAAATAATCGCTGGCATTATTAAGATTCAGAGGGTGTAACAATGGGCGAAAAGGTAATGAAATCAATAGACGGGAATACGGCGGCAGCTCACGTGGCTTACGCATTCAGCGATGTGGCGGCCATATATCCGATTACTCCATCGAGTTCTATGGGCGAGGTGGCGGATTCATGGGCCGCTTACGGTAGAAAGAACATTTTTGGTCAAGTCTTGAAAGTGGTTGAAATGCAATCAGAGGGAGGGGCGGCCGGTGCCATTCACGGGTCACTCGCCGCGGGTGCTTTCACCACGACGTTCACTGCCTCCCAGGGGTTACTCCTGATGCTTCCTAACATGTTCAAGATATCCGGCGAGTTGATGCCCACTGTATTCCATGTTTCGGCCCGCTCCCTTGCAATGGAAGTCCTCTCCATCTTCGGCGATCATTCCGATGTCATGGCGGCAAGACCGACCGGATATGCGGAGATATGCTCGTCCTCAATTCAAGAGATTATGGATCTTGCACTCGTGGCCCATCTCGCCACCATCAGGTCATCTGTGCCTTTCCTGCACTTCTTCGAGGGATTCAGGAGCTCCCATGAGATACAGAAGATTGATGTAATCGAATACGACGACATGGCCAAAATGGTCGATTGGAACAGCGTCGAGAAGTTCAGAGCCAGGGCTCTCAACCCTGAGCACCCGCACATCAGGATGGGTGCCGCAGGTCCTGACACGTATTTCCAGATTAGGGAGAGAAGCAACGAGTTTTACAACAAGGTGCCGCAGATAGTCCAAGAGGAGATGGACCGGGTAGCGAAACTCACGGGGAGGCAGTATCATCTGGTCGATTACTTCGGGAGCCCCGATGCCGAGAGGGTCATCATCGCTATGGGTGCAGGTGCAATGACAACGCATGAGGTGGTCGAACACCTGTGCAAGAAGGGTGAGAAGGTCGGCGTGGTCAACGTCAGGTTGTACAGGCCATTGCCGGCTGAGGAACTTTACAACGCCATTCCGAAGACTGCGAAGAACATCGCCGTTCTCGACAGGACTAAGGAGCCAGGTTCCTACGGTGAGCCGCTCTTCGGGGATGTGTGCCTTATCTTCCAGCAGAAGGGGGACACTAGGACCATTGTCGGCGGGAGGTACGGCCTGAGCTCCAAGCAGTTCACCGCAACGATGGCAAAGACCGTGTTCGACAATCTATTAAAACAAGAGCCGAAGAACCACTTCACAATAGGCATCACCGACGACATCACCAATACGAGCCTCGACCTCGCCGAGAAAATAGATACCGAGCCCGAGTCGACTGTAAGGTGCAAGTTCTGGGGTATCGGCGGCGACGGAACAGTCGGGGCCAACAAGGAAGCCATCAAGATCATCGGCGATAACACCGGCAAATACGTGCAGGGATACTTCGAATACGATGCGAAGAAGTCGGGAGGCGTGACCCGCTCCCATCTCAGGTTCGGGGACGAGCCCATCAAGGCGAGATATCTTCTGGATACAGCCGATTACATCGCGGTTCACAGCACGTCTTACGTCGAGAAGTACGATGTTTTAGAGGGCATCAAGGAGGGCGGCACGTTCGTATTGAATTCCTCGATGACGCTCGAAGAGATGGAGCAGAGGTTCACGGGAAAGCTGAAGCGGGACATCGCCCGGAACAACCTGGAGTTCTACAACATCGACGCCTTCTCCATAGCGGAGGAGGTCGGTCTGGGGCAGAGGATTAACATGGTCATGCAGGCGGTCTTCTTCAAGCTGGCGAAGATACTTCCTGTCGAACAGGCGATAGACCTGCTCAAGGATGCCATCGAGAAGACATATGCCAAGAAGGGCGAAAAGATAGTCCAGATGAACGTGAAGGCCGTGGATATAGCCCTAAACAAGATACAGAAGATTGAATATCCGGATTTATGGAAGGACGCCCCAGACACGCCCGCCGAGGTGGACGAGACCAGGCCTGAATTCGTCAGGAATATCGCTGACACCATCGTGGACCTCAAGGGCGATGAACTCAAGACATCGGACTTCGGACCCAGCGGCTTTTTCCCACCCGGCACCTCAAGGTATGAGAAACGAGGCACTGCGATACACGTCCCCAGGTGGATAGCCGAGAACTGCATCCAGTGCAATCAATGCGCATTCGTGTGCCCCCATGCATCAATCCGACCGATCCTTCTCAAAAAGGAAGAGGCAGAAAAGGCGCCTGAGGGCTACAAAGGAATTCCCGCGACCGGGAAGGGGCTTGAGGATTATGAGTTCTGCATTGCGGTCTCTGTGATGGACTGCCAGGGTTGCGGGAACTGCGCGGACATCTGCCCGGGAAAGAAGGAGGGCAAGGCTCTAGAGATGTTATCGTTGCATGACCAGAGGGAGGAGGGTGAGCCTCTGTGGGATTACCTCGAAGAGATACCTGTCCACGATGGCGGCATGGACAAATACACTGTCAAGGGTTCCCAGTTCCGGAAGCCGTTACTGGAGTTCTCAGGTGCATGCTCGGGCTGCGGGGAGACGCCTTACGTCAAGGCCATCACCCAGCTTTACGGGGACAGGATGATTATTGCCAATGCGACAGGTTGTTCGTCCATTTGGGCCGCTTATTCCCCATCAACGGCCTACTGCGTGAACGAGAGGGGGCACGGACCGGCATGGGCCAATTCCCTGTTCGAGGATAACGCAGAATATGGCTTTGGCATGCAACTCGGGACCTCCGCAAGGAGGGATAAGTTGGCCAGCTATGTCAGACAGGCACTGGAAGAGAACAAAGTTGACGGCGGGTTCAAGGAACTGCTAACAAAGTGGCTCGACATAATGCACATCGGCGACGAATGCAAGCCCGTCTCCTTGAAAATACAGGAGTTCCTTAAGGAAAAACCCAAGGACGAGGTACTCGCCAAAATATACGGTGAGAGGGACATGTTCACAAAGCCATCACACTGGATATTGGGTGGTGACGGATGGGCCTACGATATCGGCTACGGAGGGTTGGACCACGTTCTCGCCATGGGACATGACGTGAACGTCCTGGTCCTTGACACGGAAGTATACTCGAATACGGGCGGCCAGTCGTCCAAAGCAACACCTATCGGATCGGTCGCGAAGTTCGCGGAATCCGGCAAGAAGACCGTGAAGAAGGACCTGGGCATGATGGCGATGTCCTACGGATATGTCTACGTTGCCTCGGTGGCCATGGGCGCCAACAAGAACCAGTTCCTCAAGGCCGTCAAGGAGGCTGAGTCCTACCCCGGACCATCCCTCATAATCGCATACGCACCCTGCATCAACCACGGCATCAAGGCAGGCGGCATGGGCAAGACCCAGGAAGAGGAGAAGAAGGCTGTAGAGGCCGGATATTGGTTCCTCTACCGATACGATCCCAGCCTGAAGGACGAGGGCAAGAACCCGTTCCAGCTGGATTCGAAGGAGCCGTCAGCCGACATTCACGATTTCCTCATGGGCGAGGTCAGGTATCATTCACTGACCCTCTCTTTCCCCGAAGAGGCCAAGAAACTGCACGATGCATTGGCCAAGAGCCAGAGGGAAAAGTACGAGAAGTACAGGAAGATGGCAGAAGAAGGGTAAAGGTTATCGGCCGAACAATCCCCACTTCTTCTTTTTCTTGTCCCCTCTTACCTCGAAGGTCTGCCCGCAGCTCATGCACCGTGCCCAACCGCTGTCGAAAACCTTTACGGAGGGAGCGATGCACACGGAACAGGTTTTCAATTCCTCGCCCGAAGCCAGTATTTTTTCTCTCTCGGCTTCGACCTTTGTCAGGATATACTTTGCCTGGTTCTCGGCCTGGCGCGCATAGGTCAAGGCGTTCACGTAATCGTTGTTCTGTAGGGCGGCCATTGATGAATTAACAGAATTGTCTACTTCCCGCACGTTGAGGCCATATAACTTTGCCTCCTGGACCAGTGGGGATATCGTTGCCAGTATCTTCTGGGCATCCCCCAGTTTCTCCTTCTCGAGCAGTGCCGCCTTCTGAATCTGGCCCTGTTGTCCCTCCAAAGCTTTCCTCTCTGCGAGTTTTGTGAGTTCCGAACACAGGGAATAATCCCCGTTCTCCAGGGCGGTCTTCGCATGATTCAGGTGTTTCTCCGCTTCCGAAGTCTCGGCGCCGAACTCTGTTGCCTGTTTTATGATGCCCTCCACCCTGGGCACATCCTCCTCTATTTCCTTTATCCAGGAATCCTTTGACTCGCCTGCGATGCTCTCCGATTTCTCCAGGTATGTCGAGCATTCTCTGAGATCACCGACCAGAAACACCTCCTTTGCCCTGTGGAGGTATCTCTCCGCATTGAATATGTCCACGCCCTGGACCTTCATTGCCTTTATCATGCTCTCTCTCTTGTTCATGAGGTCTTCCAGCAGTTCTATTTCCTCCTTGTAAACCCTGCTGGCAACATCGTTCAGAAGTTCTGTGGCCTCGGCCCTGCGAGCGCCCCCTTTGCTGAAGGCGCGTTTTGCATCTATAAGGGCATCGGCGGCTTTCTCGTCATTGCTCTCGGCCTCACGGCATTCATCCAGAACCTTCTCCGCAGCCATTATCATGAAGGCATATGTCACATCCTGGTATTCGTCGAAGAATTCCTTTGAAGCTTTGATCGCCTCGTCGAGCATGCCCATGCTCTCAACATATCTTCGGTCCATGAACTTTACACGACCCACATCGAGCAGGCTGCCAACATTAGAGTAATCCACGCTGAGATTAATGATGTCTGCCAGTTTCTTATCAATCACATATATGTCCGCCATGTCGGCTGAAGGAATCTTTTCAACCGCATCCATGACCACTTCCACGTCCTTCTCGATATCCACCAGCTCCTCGCCGATTTCCTCGAGAGTTTCCTCGCTAGGCTCTGCGCCCAATAAAGTGGGCAATGTCTCAGATGTTAGTGACGAATAAATGACTTCTATCACATCGACCTTTTTCTTCTTGCCACCCAGGTTGATGGAAAGGTCTTTGGCCAGTGCTTTCAATTCCGAAACCGTGCGGGGCTTGAGCCTCGCTTCTACGGTCTTTTCAAGAGCCGTCAGATAATCTACCTTCTTCTTCCCGCTTGACTCGATATTTAGGTCTTTCACGAGTTTTCGGAGCTCTGCAATCTTCATTTTATTTATCGATTCCCCGAGAGCCATAAACAATTGCACCTGCCAATATGAAATAAGGTAATGAAGAGTCTAATAAAGATTTTTTGGTATTCGTACTAGTTCCAGAAGTATTTTATATCATATCTATAATGCCTCGAACAATGCCAGAGGAAACAGAGCAGGAACAGATTCCGAAGAAGTATCTGATTGGATTTTATGCGGCACTGTTAGCCTTGGGCCTGATTATCTATCTTGCCTGGGGAATCATGTACGGTTCCTGGAACATATTCGAAAGAGAGAATCTGGGCATATATTCTCTCACAGTAATTCTGGTAGGTTTCGGCATCGTTGGCATACTTCTCTATACGATGAATCAGAAAAAGAGTGATTGATGGCTCCTCGACGCTTAAGTGTGGAGTATCCTTATTGTTAACAATCTTTAATAGTCACAGTTAGTAGGTTCTGGCAATATATATGATCTTATCTGTAGATTTGCCGCAGACAACACAATTATCTTCTGAAGGGTTCTTATCCACCGGTTCCCCGAGTAATGCCATCCCTGTGGTGTCCTCTATCTGATGACCGCATTCCTCGTCACCGCACCAGAATATCGAGTTGATGCCATCCTTGACCTCGGAAAGCTTATCGATTGCATGGATATTCTTGCCCATTTCCTCGTTCACCTTCTGGTGCAGGTCTTTATGTATGTTATCCAGTAATTTTCTGACCTCATCGACGGCAACATTATTTTTTAACTGGCTGCGCTCTGAAGTGTCCCTTCTCGCAGCCGTAATCATGTCTTTCTCGATGTCTCTTGAGCCGATTTCAATCCTGAGAGGCACTCCTTTGAGCTCCCAATCATAGAATTTATTGCCCGGTCTGAGGTCCCTGTCATCGATGTGGGTGCGGATGCCTGCCTCTTTGAATTTACTGTCCAAGTCATCGCAACATAGGTTAACCGTATCCTTGTCCTCTTTGGAATATATAGGCACGATAATCACCTGAATCGGCGCGATATCCGGCGGAAGAATTATGCCCTTCTCGTCAGCGTGAATTGATACCAATGCCCCCAGTATGCGCTCGCTCATGCCAAATGTGGTCTGATGAACGTATTGGTGCTCTCCGTTCTCATCTTCGTATTTAATCTCGTAGGGTCTCGAAAAATTCTCCTTGTATTGATGGATGCTGCCCATCTGGAGTGTCCTTCCAGTGGGCATGAGTGAATCGAATCCAATGGTGTAAAACGCCCCCGCGAACTTGTCCCAATCAGGTCTTTTACACATCACATACGGAAGACAAAGTCTTTTTGCGAGCCTTTCCATTATTTCGAGGTTCTCTGAAATCTGCTTCTCCGCGTCCTCGAAGTCAGCGTGACACGTGTGTGACTCGAAGAAGTGTATCTCCCTCATTCTTATGAACGCCCTGGTCTGTTTGGTTTCATATCTGAATACGTTCACTATCTGATATGTCTTGAGCGGCAGATCTGCATGGGAGCGCACCCACAGTGAGAATATAGGATACATCGCTGTTTCGCTGGTCGGGCGTAAGAGAAGGCGAACGTCCAGCTCGTTCTCCCCCGCATGTGTCACCCAGTATACCTCGCTCCCGAATCCCTTGATGTGCTCCTCTTCTTTTTTAAACTCGGTTTCCGGTATGAGGAGCGGAAAACACACTTCCTGATGTTGAGTACCGTCGAACTCCTCCCTGATGAAACTGTCTATTAATCGCATGGCTTTCCAGCCATAGCCAGTCCACACATTCATGCCTTTGATAGGATATCTCTTATCGGCCAGTCCAGCCTTCTCCACGATTTCCACGTACCAATCGTTGAATTCTTCCGGGTCCCGCATGCCTCTCAACCCTCTTAGAGCGTGAAATGTGTCATGTTTTAATAGTTTTCCTACGGTACTGGTAAATCAATAATACCGCAATGACCATTAAGACAATGACGACGGCCAGTATGACTAGATTCCACGGGCTCCCCGGGATTCCCGATACATTCACGGTGAATTCCGTATCCGCAGGCAATCTCACAATATTAGTGCCATCCGAAACCTCAATAAAATACGAGAATTCGCCTTCCGGCTGCCTTCCCAAAACCGTTGCAAACTGGGTGTCATTGCCCGAAACAGGAGAGAGGGCAACATTCACAAAATCTTGCGTGGTAGTGTTCTCGAACCACACCCTGACAAAAAGCATGTCCATATCGTCGTACACGTCAGCCGTGATAATCGGCAGGTCATTAACTGTCAAATTTTCTAAAGGCTGGTGAATTATGGTTGGCGGAGTAACATCCGCGATATGCAAGGTTGCGTCCTGACCTGCATCGGGCCAGACAGTGGAATCCTCGATGTCATATGCGGTTATGTGATATTCCAATGCGAGAACCTGATCGAAAGGCGGTAATTCTGCGAAATACACGGTATACAACGAGCTGTTCATATCTACATTATTGTATGCGACTTCGCCTTTCACGCGCCAGGATAGCTCCACCCTTT
>DAOVAY010000008.1 GCA_030670795.1 Methanobacteriota archaeon
CCAGGGAGATGAACGTGGACGTGAAAGACATGAACAACTACGGCTGTTCCCTAATCTACGGCCACCCCCAAGGACCCACTGGCACGCGGTTAATCATTGAACTCATCGAGGAGCTGGTGCTCAAAGGCGGAGGGCGGGGGCTCTTTGCCGGATGCGCTGCCGGCGACTCTGCCGCGGCCGTGGTCTTGGAAGTGAACGTTGAATAATATCAAAGGGGAGGCCTTAATGGTGAGAAAAATTGGCATCATCGGCGCAGGAACCATGGGGAGCGGCATCGCCCAGAAGATTGCGCAAGAGGGCATAGGCGTTGTATTGGTGGACATGGAAGACCGCTTTGTCCAAAAGGGTATGGAGAACATTAAAAACACCCTGGCCGAGGCTGTGGAGCGAAGAATATTCGCCCCCGAGCAAACCCAGGAAATTCTAGGCCGTATCAAAGGCACCACTGATTTGGAGGATGTTAAGGACGCAGACCTTGTCATCGAAGTCATCTTCGAGGACCTTGCTGTCAAGAAGGATTTGTTCAAGAAACTGGACGAAATCTGCGATGAAAAGACGATACTTGCCTCCAACACATCATCATTTTCAATTACAGAGCTGGCCTCGGCGGTAGAACGCAAGGACAGGTTTCTCGGCCTGCATTTCTTTTACCATCCTGCGAAGAATCGGCTCCTTGAGGTCATACCTGGAAAAAACACGAGTGAGGAAACAATCGCCCTGGGCAGCACTTTTTCCCGCCTGATAGGAAAGACCGGCATCAATGTGACGGATGCGCCCGGATTTGCCGTCAACCGCTTCTTTGTACCATGGTTGAATGAGGCAACCAGGCTCCTCGATGAGGGAATTAACATCCCGACTATAGATGACACTGCAAAGAAGGTGTTCGAGATCGGGATGGGGCCTTTCGAATTAATGAATGCGACCGGCGTGCCCATCGCTTATCATTCGACGGTGAGTCTGGGAAATGAGCTGGGCGAGTTTTATGGACCCAGCGATTGTCTAAAACAACAGTTTGAGAAAGGCAAGCCCTGGAATCTGGACGGAGAGGTTGACGCTTCAAAGGTTGAAATTATCGAAGAGCGCCTTCTCGGCGCCGTCTTCATGGTTGCCTGCAAGCTGGTTGAGGAAGGCGTGGCCAGCATCGAGGACACCGACCGCGGGGCCAAAATCGGCCTGAGGTGGAGAGCCGGCCCCTTCGAGATGATGAATTCTTACGGTATCGAACGTAAGTTCGATATTGTGGAAAAATTTGTAGGAATATATCCGGATATGAATGTGCCAGACATTCTGAAAGAACAGCATGAGCGAAAAGAGATGTGGCACATCCGATACGTAGATTTGGAAATACAGGATAATATCGCCAGAATTCTCTTCAACAGACCAGAGGTCATGAACGCGATAAACGAGGACGTGATGCGCCAGCTGGACGAGAGGTTCACCGCAGCCGACGACGACCCAAATGTCAAAGCAATCGTTCTGGAAGGAGCTGGCAAGGCCTTCATCGCCGGCGCGGAGATTCAATACTTCATCAACAAAATCGACACAAACAGAATTCAGGACATCGTGGACTCCACAAAATACTGGCACTCGATAGTCGGGAAGTTCCAGAACTCCGAAAAGCTGGTCATAGCATTGCTCGACGGCCTCGCACTGGGCGGCGGCGTTGAGATCGCCCTCGCTGCGGACACCATAATCGCGTCAGAAAGAGGTTCTATCGGTTTTCCAGAGACCGGCATCGGCATCTACCCGGGCCTGGGCGGAACCCAGAGAACCACCAGATACATTGGAAAGGAGCTGGCAAAGTACCTTATTCTTACCGGTCGGACACTCAATGCTAAACAAGCCTTCGACATCGGCCTGGTCGATTACCTGGTCACGGCCGAGGAGCTGGACGCAAAGATACAGAAGCTGGCAACCGCCACAAACGTCATAACCAAATCGACTAAACCGGAAGAAGAGCCGGATGAAAAACTCCGGGCCATCCAGACCCTGTTTTCCGACGTAAATATCGAAAAATTACTGACAAAGAGCGAGGACCTGGACGAGTTCGGTCAGAAACTGGCCAAGACCATCTCCTACAAGGCCCCGATTGCCATAAAAATCGCCAACAAACTCATAGACGAGGGCGGTCCATTGGACTTGCGAGACGGACTAAAAATGGAACTGGACCACCTCACCGAGATATTCTCGACGAAGGACGCGTATGAGGGGTTAAAATCGGTGGTTGAAAGGAGAAGGCCCATTTTCAAGGGAGAGTAAAAATCACTCGTCCTTCCACACCGGCTGCCGCTTCTCCAGGAACGCTTTCAGCCCTTCATTCGCATCCTTGGTCTTCATGAGCTCGTTAAGGTAAATGTCCTCGATTGCCTTGATGGATTCCGGATAGTTTTTATTAAAGCCTTCCAGGAAGGCCTTTTTAGTGAGCTGGAGGACGACGGCGCTCTTGCTGGCCAGGTTCTCCTGCACCCACCTTTCCGCCGCCTCCTCGAAGTTTTCAACAGGAAGGACGTGGCTGACAAGGCCCAGCTCTTTTGCCTCGTTTGCACGGACGTTTTCGCCCGTCAACAACAACTCCAGCGCTTTCCTTCCCAGGATTAACCTGGGCATGACGGCGGCGGCTATCGGCGGAAATACTCCGACCTTAATCTCCGGCTGCCCGAACTTTGACTTTTCCGAGGCCAGCACTATATCGCAGAAGAGGGCCACTTCGCACCCCCCGCCCAAAGCGGCACCGTTGACGATTGCCACCGTGGGGAATCTCATGATCTGCAAGTGTGAGAATATGGCGTGGAAGACCAGTATCATCTCCTCCACCTTTTCCTTGGTATGCTCCGACACGTCCACCCCGGCGGAGAACGCCTTGCCTTCCGCGTCTATTATCAACGTCTTCAAATTCTTGCCTTGAAAATCCCCTAATGCGTCATTGATTTCCTTCATCATCGCAATGTCCAGTACGTTCAACGGCGGCTTGTTGAATGTGATTCTTCCTATTCCGTTTTTCTCCTCTACTATAATGCTCTCGTATCCCATATTTTCTCCTCCTTCAAATAATTTCGATTGTCGCTCGGCCGGTTATCTTGCCGGCCTCCAGGTCATGGATGGCTTCCACGAACTGGTCGAGTTTGTAATCCTTATTTGTTACAAGCAGGTTGAGGTCTACCGTCTTGGATTCGACCGCGGTCACGATTTCCTCCATCTCGCTCATCGGACAGGCCCAGGTGCCGTTTATGGTCAGGTATTTGTCCATTATCTTCTGGTTGAGGAAATCCGGGGCCGGTCTCGGGGGCCAGCCTACCTGGATAACCGTTCTGTTCTTGCTCACGGTCTCCACCGCGACCGGGAAAGTTACGGAAACGCCGGAGCAATCTACCACCACATCCACCTGGAATTTATCTTCGGCAAGGTGTGAAGAGATGTGCTTGGCCAATCCCGATAGAGCCTTTCCTCTCTCGCGGCCGTCCAGCTCTTTGATGGCTATGCCGTTTTCCTCGAAATACGTGTTGGTGTTTATCAGGTGCGTGGCTCCGAGTTGTTTGGCATACTCTAATTTCTTGTCGAAAATGTCCACCGCGACGACGTTTTTCGCCTGGAAGTATTTTGCGGCAAGGTTGATGGCCGGACCGCCAACGCCGCCAGCACCGAACACGACCACGTTCTTGTCATTGAGCCAGTGATGACCTTCCGGATGTCCGCCCGAATCCCCCTTGTTCTTGAACATGCCCGTGTTCTTGAACACGCCGATGTGCTTCATCAATATATGCGGCGGGACAGACCTGCTTTTCAGTGCGTGGAACGGTGTGGAAACCGCATCCGGCACGATGCACACTTCGTCCAGTGGCACGCTCTTGTCGACCCTGAACACGTATTTCGCTGGTGCGGCGATAAGTTCGGCATTGCCTCCGTGGACACCGTGACCGATGAAGACAGACCTCTTGCACCGGTTCGTCAATCCTTCACTGCATGGTCCGCAGCTTTCGTTCTCGCACCCCGGATACACAGGAGGAATTATTACATGATCTCCTACCGCCAGATCTGTGACTGAAGCTCCCACCTCGCTCACCACTCCTGCAATCTCATGACCCAATATCAACGGCGGCTTGAACGGCACGTAACCTCTGTATAAGCTGCGGTCTGTGCTGCACAAACCAGTGTGCTTGGGGCTTATTAACACGTCGGCTTCGCCCATCGCTGGCTCTTCAAAGTCCGATTCAATTCTCAAATCTTCTTTTTCATAGAGAACGGCCGCCTTCATTTTATCACTCCTTATTCTGGATGGGGCTGAGAAATGTCCTTCTCCTCACCCCACCAACCTCAAATGCTTAAAGGTATATATATCTAAACTGATTACAGTATAATTAAGGTATAACGGAGGAATCAGATGCCCTTAGATTGGTTGCCCAGAGAGGATACGAAAAAGAATCATGAATTGTTCAAAGGTGAAGATTATTTTGGGAAAGAGCCGCCCTGCACGATGTATGAAAAGAAGCCCATAACAGACCCTGACGGTAATGAAATCGAGGGGCTTTATTCCGCCTGGATAACGCTAAACAACCCGAGACAATATAATTCTTATACCACGGAAATGGTAAAGGGCGTGATTGCTGGCTTCCACAATGCATCACTTGACAGAAGTGTTGTTGCCGTGGTCTTCACGGCGGTCGGGGACAAGGCCTTCTGCACCGGCGGGAACACGAAAGAATACGCGGAGTATTACAGCAAAAGACCGAATGAGTACGGCGAATACATGGAACTGTTCAACCACATGGTGGATGCCATTTTATTTTGCAAAAAACCCGTCATCTGCCGGGTGAATGGTATGAGGGTGGCCGGCGGCCAGGAGATCGGAATGGCCGCGGACATTGCGGTGAGTTCGGACCTTGCAATATTCGGCCAGGCGGGGCCAAAGCACGGGTCGGCCCCGGACGGCGGCTCAAGCGATTTCCTTCCCTGGTTCCTGGGAATCGAGGATGCAATGTGGAACTGCATCAGCTGCGAGATGTGGTCCGCCTACAAGATGAAGAGGCTGGGATTGATTACAAAGGTCGTTCCCGTCATCAAGGAGGGGGATGACTGGGTGAGAAATCCTCAGGTCGTTACAGACAAGTGGGTGGCCGACGGCGAGATGGTTTACGGCGAGTTTAAAACAGGAGAAGAATTCAAGCAGGCCAGGGAATATGTGAAGAACGCCAAAACAGACTTCACTCTTCTGGACGACAGCGTCAACGAGATCATCTGGAGGTTCACCAACCTGTTTCCCGGCTGCCTGATAAAGACCATAGACAGCATCCGGGCCAAGAAAAAATTCTTCTGGGATTATTCAAAGAATTATAACCGCCACTGGCTTGCCACAAACATGTCAGGCGAGGCCTTCCTGGGCTTCCACGCCTTTAACACCAAAAAGCTCACGGGCAAGGACACCATTGACTTCATCAAGTACCGCCAGCTGATAGCCGAGGGGGCCTATCAGGACGACGAGATATTCGAGAAGGTGCTGCCCAAACCGAAGAAGGAAGGCGAGTAAGACAGATTTTACCAATCAACTACCCAAACCGTATCAGCAGGCACATGAATCCAGTATCCCTCTCCGGGCTTCATCACATAACTCGGTCCCACTTCCCTGATGCGATAGGGCTCCGCAGGATCACAGACCTCGACCTTATCCGCTCCCGTGCCCCAGAGAGCGTTCGCTACCGTTTCGTTGACCAGAGAAGGATAGCCTACGAGGTTCCAGCCAGCGTATAGATTGATGCTCGTAGAGGTCGGAATAGGCCCACTTACGGTCAAGTTCACGTTCGGCTCGGTGATGTTAATCCAGAAACCCATCTTATGATTGAGGAATTGCAGCTCGTTCAACTGGCTCGGCTTGAAGGTGGCGTAGGTCTTCCATGGCTCGGGAGCGAGGGGGTCGTAGGCCTGGAGGTAGTCCCATTTACCGTCAATGCTGGATAGGACCTCTGTTATTGATTCGTCTCGCTGTTCGAGGGGCAGGGATATTAAGTTCCATCCCTCGTCAAGTGTGATGTTGAAGGTCGGGTCTGGGGGGAAGTCGGGGTAGCGTTTGTAGTATATTTCGCGGTTGCTATCGCGCCTGTCAAACCATGTGACATGGGCAGTTGATTCGTTTAAAGCTATTCTGGGCCAGAGAGAGTCAAAACTCTCGTTGTATGTCAGTCTAATATCACTACTCCACGTGATGCCGCCATCTGTCGAGTTCTTGTAATAAACTTCTGTTGTAGAGCCATCATCTCTTTCGTCCATCCAGGTGAGATGAATATCATCTTCATAAACTGCTAAATCCGGCTCATCCGCATATACAGTAGGACCTGTTAACAATTTTGTTGTTCCCCATGTAGCTCCGTTATCTGTTGAGTTGCGATAATATATGTAGTAATCAGGACCTGGCCAGACCTCATCCACCCAAACAACGTGAATGTGGCTACCATTAACAGCGATCGCTCCTGGCCCGTGATTTATACCATTTGTCGTCAGCTTTCTATCTTGATCTATATTTCCTAAGCCGTCATCCCACGTGATTCCGTTATCTACGCTTCGTTTATAAAATACATTGCATGTGCCAGGGGATTCTCTGTCATCACTAAAGACCATGTGGATATTGGAGCCATTGGTGACTATCCCATTAGGTCCAGAACCATAAATTGCATTCGTCAACCTTCTTTCCTGCCCAATATTCCCCAACCCATCATCCCACGTTATGCCTCCATCAACGCTGCGAACATAATATATCTCCCTGTTCCAGTTTGGTGAAACGTAAAAACGACTATCTATCCAGACAACATGAATCGTGGAGCCGCTCACTGTTATCAAAGGGGCTTCCGAGTTTTCGCCATCATCCACCGAAATCATTTTCGTAGCACTCCATGTGATGCCACCATCACTCGAATTGCAATATTTTATCTCAGCAAAACCAATGGCCTCGTTATCGTTCCAGACCACGTGGATGTTGCTATCCACATCTATGTCAGGATACATGCAGTAGATGCCTGAGACACCTTCACTTAGTTGTATAGGATTGCTCCAACTCTGTCCAGAATTTGTAGAATTGATATAATATATTTCGCTTCTATCAGCTAAAAGTTTTCGCCATGTGATGTGTACTTGACTTTCCCAAACAGAAATTGCAGCATATTTATCAGAATCTGGAGATGCATATGTTAACCTAATGTCGTCGCTCCACCCTGCAGGCGTCCCTGTAATATCCACCCCCTCACTCGCCGAGTGGCATATCGGAGACAGCACTGCGAGCACCAGGAATACCGTAACGGTGATTGTCACAATGGACGAGCCTTCTTTTCCCCTCATTAGGATATATAATGTGTTATCGTATTCTTTATTGTTTCGTTATAAATGAAGAAAAGGGAACTCTCACGCCTTCTCCAGCGCGTAGTATAATTTAATCTCTTCGACTTCCTCGAATATCCTGGGTATGACCTTCACCTTCATGCCTATCTTTATGTCTTCGAATTTTGTGTTCTCGAACCAGGAGAGGAGTCGACCGCCCCCGTCAAGGTCCACAAGGCCAAGGGTGTACGGGGTCATGTCCTCGAATCCTGTGGGTGCGGAATTTATTGTAGTGAAGGTGACCAGCGTCCCCGTGGATTTAACCTTTACGAACTCGAAGTCCCCGCTGAGGCATTTCAGGCAATCTGCCCTTGGAGGAAAGGTCTTTTCACCGCAGTTCTTGCACTTGCTGCCCATGAGTTTCCCCTTGTGTAACTCGTCTGCGAATTTCGAGACTTTGGTGTAAGGCGTATAGTTTATCTTTCCGAAGTACTTGAACGGCATTCCATCACCTCTTGTATATGTGGACGAAGCAATACTGGCCTATCCCGCCCACGTTGTGAGTCAGTCCGACGTCCGCACCCTTTACCTGTCTCTTTCCGCAATCGCCTCTCAACTGTTTTACTATCTCAGTTGTCTGGGACGCCCCCGTTGCCCCTACCGGGTGGCCCTTTGACTTCAGGCCGCCGTCCACGTTAACCGGTATCTTTCCGCCAATGTAACTCTCCTTGTCCTCTATAAATTTTCCACCCTTGCCAGGCTTACAGAATCCCAAATCTTCATACGCAATTATCTCGGCGATGGTGAAGCAGTCGTGAACGTCGGCAACGTGAATGTCCTTGGGTTTGACCCTTGCCATTTTGTATGCATCCTTACCGGCCGCGACCGCGCTGGGTATGGACGTCATATCCGGCCTTCGCAAGACGGAAATTGGTGCGGATGCGCTGCCCAGGCCTTCAATCCAGACCGGGGTGTCATGATATTTCTTTGCCAGCTTATCCTTGGTGAGCAAAAGGGCAACTGCTCCGTCTGCGTTAGCGCAGCAGTCGAACATCCTGAGCGGATGTGCTACCATCGGGGAAGACAGCGCTCTTTCAATGGTAATTTCCTTTTGGAACAGGGCATATGGGTTTTGGGCACCGTAATGGTGGCTTTTCACAGCCACCTTGGCCAGCTGTTCGCTTGTCGTGCCATGGGTTGCCATGTGCTTGTTCGCATACAGTGCATAATAGCCGGGAAAAGTAATTCCGTATATGGACTCCCACTGAACATCTCCGACCCGGCCCATGAGGCTCTGGATTTCCGCGGTGTTAAGTTCGGTCATCTTCTGAACGCCCAAAACTAAAACCGTATCATGAATTCCGGACTTTATCGCCATGTAAGCGCTTCTGAGCGCCGCCGATGATGATGCGCAGGCCGCTTCGGTGAGCCATGTGGGTTTATCGTTCATGCCGATGTATTCTGTAATTACCCCTGGTAATGAGCGCTGTTTGTGATATTCAGGTGACGAGCCTATTATGACCGCGTCTATGTCTTTTCTTTCAAGATTATTAACGTCTTCAAGGGCGACCCTGAAAGCCTCGAAAGCGAGTTCCTGGACCGTGGCATCGGAACGCCTGCCAAACTTTCCATGTCCTACTCCCACTACACCCACTTTCATGCAATCAACTCAGATATACTGGCCGCCGTCCACTTTGATGACCTCACCTGTGATGTGTCTTGACTTGTCGGAACACAGGAACACCACAACATTGGCTATGTCTTCCGGGTCGGCGATCCGCCCGAGAACAGTCTCGTCAGTCGCGTTGTCCAGGAACTCCTGGGGTATTTTTTGAGCCATCTCCGTCATCACCATTCCGGGGCATACGCAGTTGACGTTGACGTTGAATTTACCCAGCTCCTTGGCCAGTGCTTTGGTAAGGGCGATCTCACCACCCTTGGAAGCGGAGTAATTGGTCTGGGCGAATTTGCCCCTGAGGCCGTTTATGGAGGAGATGTTTACTATCTTGCCGTATCGCTGGTTCTTGAAGTGGTTGGCGGCGAGTTTGTTATAGTTAAAGCAACCCTTGAGATTGGTGGATATGACAGTATCGAACTGCTCTTCAGACATCTTCCAGATGACGCCGTCCCAGTTTATCCCGGCATTGTTGACTAGAATATCTACGTGGCCGAACTTTTTCAGCGCCTTGACAAACATCTTTTGGGCATCATCATAACTGCTGACGTCGGCCTTTACGGCCAGGGCGTCCCTCTTCATCTTCTTTATCTCTTTGACAAGCTCCTTCGCCATTTTATCATTTTTTCGATAGTTTATGGCAACGTTGCACCCTTCTTTGGCCAGCATAAGTGCTACCGCACGCCCTATTCCCCGTGTTCCCCCAGTAACAATCGCGCACTTACCTTTTAGTTCCATTTGTTTCACCTTTAGTAATCGGTGTATATATCCCCTCATATTTGTAGTTTTTACATTAAAACATATTAAACAGAGGAATCGTAGAAAAAGTTATAATGTAGTTCTATTATATCGGTATTGTAGCTACAATGTAGTTGGGAGGAACCATGGATAAAGAAACGCCCTCGAAATTTGAGGTTTATGGCGAAGAAATGATCGAGAAGCAGGTTAAGAAAAGCGGTAACAGTGGCCGAATCTATCTCCCTCCGGACTGGATAGGAAAAAAGGTCAAAATCATCAGGATTGAATAAGAGGGAGTTACATGACAGAAACCATAATAAGACCAATGAAGGATAAGGACATCTCACAGGCAGCTGGCATTCACAGGCGGTTCCTTGAGGATGGGTTGATTCAAAAGGCGGAATATTCTATTGAGGACCTCTTTGCCGCATTCATAGAACACAGCCCCAAGACGTGTATCGTCGCCGTCGAAGACGGCACCGTTGCAGAAGAAGGGGGCGCCGTCGTGGGCTTTATAGTCGGCGATATCAAGGAATGGAGCTTCGGCGTGGAGCGCACCGGTTGGATCGAGATCGTTGGGGTGAATCCCGAGCACATGGGGAGGGGCATAGGGAAGGCTCTCGGAGAGGCTTTGGTTAGTTATTTCAGGGATGTAGGAATAAAAGAGGTCTATACCTCGGTCAAATGGGACAGCGGCGACCTGATTGAATTCTTCAAGTCAATCGGATTTGACAAGAGCGGTTTCATAAATCTAGTATACGAATGAGAGTGATGGAAATGATAGAGCAATTCAAGGAGTGGGAAAAGAACAGGCACGAATACGCCAAGGAGTGGAAGGAACGGACAGGTGGCAAGGTCATGGGCTATTTCTGCACGTATGTACCTGAGGAGATACTCTATGCCGCGGGCATATTGCCCGTCAGGATACTGGGCAGCCACGAGCCGCAGGACGTTACCGAGCCTCACATCTTTGCGATGTTCTGCCCCTTCTGCCGGGACTGTCTGGCCCAGGGGCTGAAAGGCAGGTATGACTACCTTAACGGAATCATAATCGCACAGTCCTGCCTCCACATAAGACAGACGTTCTGGAGCTGGGAAAAGCACGTGGGCGTGGAATACAGCAAGTTCTTCATCATGCCGCATAAGATTCAGAGCAAGGACGCGGCCGAGTTCCTGAGGGGGGAGATGGAAGACCTCAAGAAAGAAATAGAAGAATGGACAGGTCAGGAAATAACCCAGGAAGCTCTCGAGAATGCCATAGCGGTGTACAACAAGAACAGGGAATTGATGCGACAACTATACGAGCTTCGTAAGGAGCCGAATCCGCCCATCTCCGGTGAGGAGGCGATGGAAATAACAATGGCGCAGCAGATGGTGGACAAGGCCGAACATAACAAAGCCCTTGAGGAATTACTGGCAAAACTGCCGTCAAGGACCGATAGACCCTCCGGAACAAGGCTGATGATCGTGGGCTCGGAGGACGACGACCTCACTTTCCTCAACATGGTAGAAAAATGTGGGGGATTGTTCGTGATCGACGACCACTGCACCGGAAGCCGATATTTCTGGAACCAGGTGATTCCCGAAGAAGACGCGTTAATGGCATTATCGAAAAGATACATCAACAGACCGCCGTGCCCGACAAAAGACTGGGAGGAACGAAAGCGGATTCCGCATGTTCTGAAGCTTGCCAAGGAATGGGATGTTGCCGGTGCCATAATCATGCAGCAGAAGTTCTGCGACCCGCACGAGCTTGACTTTGTTGCGATAAAGAAGGCGCTTGAGGACAACGGCGTGCCCACTCTGTTTCTCGAATTCGATGTGACCGTGCCGATCGGGCAGTTCAGGATTAGGGCTGAAGCGTTCCTGGAAATGATTGGCGAGGAGGACCTGTTCTAGGGAGGTGTATGATATGGAAGGAGCAGAAGACAAATACCCGACAGAGCCGTTGAAGTGCTGGAATAAGTCGAAAGAATTGCGGTTGAAGTACTACCAAGACTACGTAGAAGCCCATGACAAAGGTGGGCTCAGATGGGGTGGCGGAGCCTGGACTTTCGACGCGGTGCCGGCTGGCCTGGGAGATGACGTATACCCCATAACCAGTGAGCCTTACGGGGCCACACTTGCGTTCGACAAGGAGCTTTCATTGGAATGCATGGAAGCGTCCGAGGTAAAAGGATATCCCAGGGACCTGTGTTCCTACATGCGCAACTACTGGGGTTCTATTATCATAGATAAGTTCGCCTTCGGATATAAGGACGGGGAGTTCATGCCCAGATTTGCAGGCGCCGAACCATTACCGTTCCCGAAACCCGATTTCCTCTGGCAGGACCACATATGCTGCTCGCATGCCAAGTGGTATCAGGTGGTATCAGAACTCGAAGGAGGAATTCCCACGTTCTCCGTGGACAATGCTGTTGGGCCCGCCCATGAAATCAACGATAGAAAGATTAAGTTCGTGGTAGAACAACTGAAGGAGGGCATCGGTTTCCTGGAAAAGACCACCGGCCGAGATTATAATGATGAACTGTTGTACAAGGCCATAAGAAATCATTTTGTATCAACATCCAAGTGGGCGGAAATATGTGAGTTGAACAAGGCCATACCCGCCCCGTTAGACGAGAAATCCATCTATTCCCTCTATGTTTTCGGCACGCTTCAAAAGGCAGGACAGCAGGTGGCCGACTTTTACGAAAAAGATCTGCTTCCTGAGATTCAAGACAGAGTAAAGAGGGGAATCGCCGCCGTGCCCAACGAATGTTTCAGAGTGATGTCGGACACACAGCCGCCGTGGAGTTTCCTTAAAGTCTTCAGATACCTCGAGAAATTCGGTTGCGTTTCCGTAGGTTCTCTCTACACATTCGCGCTCATTGGTCAGTGGGAGGTGAAAGAGGATGGTTCCTGGGGCCCGAAGACCATACCAGACGTGGAGTTTACCAGTAGAGAACAAGCCCTCTACGAATATGTAAAATACGAATTGCACAAGCCGGAATGGCAGCATTTCTATTCTTGCCATCTAAAAAGCGACATGATGGTCAGGATCGCAAAGGAGTGGAAGCTCGATGGGGCCATGCTTCACTACAACAGGGGTTGCGAGGGACTGAGCGTCGGAATTGCGGAGAACAGACTGGCCCTCCTTGACGCCGGCTTCCCGGTAATGGCCTTCGAAGGAAACAACGCAGATGAAAGAGAGTTTGACGAGGCCAGGACAAAGGCCAAGATAGACGCATTCATGGAAACGCTTGGTGCAAAATAAAGGAGGAAATGACATGATCACAATGGGAATAGACATGGGAGCAAAGACCATAAAGGTCGTGATACTGAAGGATAATGAGATTGTTGCAAAATCTATTGTGGTGGCCGGATTCGAAGTGGAAAAGATGGCCAAGGAAGTGATAGAGAAAGCCATGAGCGAGGCCGGCGTTACCAGAGGGGACATAACCAAGGTCGTTTCCACGGGCGCTGGTGATAAACAGGCCCCGTTCTATGATGAAACGAAATCCGTAGTGGGGTGTGATTCCCTCGGGGCAGCATATATTCACCCTGCCGTCAGATGCGTAATAGATGTGGGCGCCGAGGAAGGCAGAGGCATGAGATGTGATGAGACCGGCAAGATATTGGACTTCGAGGTCAATGAAAAATGCGCTGCCGGCGCCGGTGCCTTCACCGAGGCCATGTCCCGCGCTCTAGAGGTGCCGCTTGAAGAGCTAGGCGCTCTCTCTTTAAAGGCCACGGAGGACGTACCGATGAATGCACAGTGTACCGTGTTCGCAGAATCAGAGGTCGTCACAATGGTGCACAACAACGTTCCGAAGGAGAACATGGCCAAGGCAGTTCACGATGCAATGGCCAGCAGGATCACGTCAATGGTCAGGAAGATAGGCTTCGAGAAGGACGTGGTTCTCATCGGAGGTGTGGCGAAGAACGTGGGTTTTGTGAGCTCTCTCAACGCTGACCTCGAATTGGAAGTGATAGTACCCGAAGACCCGGAGTTCGTTGGGGCGCTGGGCGCGGCACTGGCTGCGGCCGGCTGGAAAGGAGGTGCATGACATGACGGAAAAGAAAGAACTCTGGAGATGGACAGAATCAAGATGGACCAACCCGGACATTGATTGGAAAGGGAAGCTGATAACCTCCGGAGTGGACGTGGGCTCGGTAAGTTCGCAGGCCGTCATACTTGCGGACGGCGAGCTTTATGCATATTCCAACATGAGGACAGGCTCGAACAGCCCGGACTCGGCGATCAATGCCATCAACTGGGCCATGGAAGATACCGCTCTCACTTTGGAAGACATCGCATACACCGTCGGCACCGGATATGGGCGGGTCAACGTTCCGTTCAGCCAGCGGGCGATCACGGAGATCGCATGTCACGCCCGTGGAGGCAACCACATGTACGGTCCGACCGTCAGAACCATCCTGGACATGGGCGGCCAGGACTGCAAGGCCATCCACTGTGACGAGAAAGGCAAGGTGACGAACTTCCTAATGAACGATAAATGCGCCGCCGGTACCGGAAGAGGCATGGAAGTGTTCGCCGACCTGTTGGGCGTGTCCATCAACGATATCGGGGACCTGTCCCTGGATGTGGAAGAAGAGCCGCCGCCGGTAAGCAGCACCTGTGTCGTGTATGCAAAAACAGAGGCAACGGGCCTGCTCAGGGAGGGTTGGCCGACGAATAAAGTGCTGGCCGCCTATTGCTCGGCCATGGCCCATAGAATAATGACGCTCCTTGAAAGGATCGGCGTGGAGAAGGACTTTGCCATAACTGGCGGGATAGCCAAGAACAGCGGCGTGGTCTCCAGGTTGGAAAAAGATGTCGGCATACCGATAATGACCACGGACTATGACACGCAGATCGCCGGAGCACTGGGTGCCGCCCTTTTCGCAAAGGCATTGAAGGATAAAGGAAAGTAGGGGGCTCTTCATGATTGCAAATTACGGATACAAGGACGGTTCTGGGGACTACTTCATAACCATTGACACCGACAAATGTAACGGCTGCAGGGATTGCGTGAGCGCCTGTCCACATGGTGTGTTTGATGTGGGTCCGGATGAGAACGACCCGCTGTCCGATGATGAGGTGGCATTTGTCACAGAGGAGGAGAGGAAGAAGATTAAATACACTTGCGGACCTTGCAAACCCACTTCTGATAGACCGCCGCTCCCGTGTGTGACCGCGTGCAAACAGGACGCGATTTCGCATTCCTGGTGACATTATTTCGAAAAGAGGTGCCTCACGGTTTCCCCAAAATGAGAGGATAATATGAGTTATTTGAAATGACACCCCACGGATGACTAATCATGAATAAGAAAAAAGAATATCCAAGAGCAATACGCAATTGGCCAGAAGATGATAGACCTAGAGAAAAGCTACTCAGATATGGTGAGCATACTTTGAGCAATGCTGAATTACTAGCCATTCTTATAAGAACTGGTATATCTGGAAAAAGTGCTGTTGATCTTGCGAGAGAGCTACTGAGTGAATTTAAGACGCTCCGGGCCATGAGTAATATTGATATTTCTGAATTCAAACAGATATCGGGCTTGAAGGATGCGAAAATCTCTCAGATTAAAGCAGCAATCGAATTAGGCAGGCGGATGATGAGCGAGGAAAAAGTGTTAAAAGATATTGTAAAATCATCATCAGACGTTGCGGATTATTTGATGCCCCTAATGCGTGATTTGAAGAAAGAGTTATTCAAAGTCATATTGTTAAACAAACGGAATAATATAACTGATGTTGTTGATATGGAAATGGGAACCATAGATAGAGTCGATCTATATATCCGGGATATCCTACTGACTGCCTTGAAATATCAGGCACCAGCAATAATTATAGTGCATAACCATCCTTCAGGGGATATTGTACCTAGCGAGGCCGATAAATCCTTAACCCGATACCTAATTACAGTAGCAACAGCAATGGAATTAAGAATATTCGACCATATCATTGTCGGTGAAAATAGATATTTCAGCTTTGCAGATGAGGGATTGATTGAAGAATATGAGATGCAAGCAGTAAGGAAGATGTAACTGGAGGGTGATGCCGGTGAACAATCTGTCGAAAAAAGATCGACATAAGATTGTCGAGATTCTGGAGTCAGGAGAAGAACTCCCAATCGATTACAAACATATCCTCTTTCCACCTGAGAAAAAAGAGTATGAGCTGGTGTATGCTGGTAAAGAAAGAGAAGAAGATATATTAGCTGATACCATGGCCGTGCCCCTACAACCCATCAAAACGATTGGAAATAACGGCGATGGCTGGACCAACAAACTTATCTTTGGCGATAACATTCAAGTGATGAAGTCTCTATTAGACGACCCTAAGGTGAAGGGGCAAGTTAAGTTAATATACATCGATCCACCATTTGCAACAAAGCAAGAATTTCGGGGAAGTCAGGATCAGAAGGCGTATCAAGATAAGATTGCTGGAGCAACGTTTATTGAGTTTTTAAGGAAGAGATTGATATTTTTAAAAGAATTGTTGGCCGATGAGGGAAATCTGATTTTTCATTTAGATTCACGAAAAATTCACTATGCAAAAATTATTCTAGATGAGGTTTTTGGAGAAAATAATTTTGTAAATGAGATTATTTGGCATAAGGGGCGAGAGGGGGGCAGCTCAAGATCCCATTCTATCGGATCAAGCATACCGACAGAATACCAAAATCTATTGATTTACGCAAGGAATAGAAGGAATAGATACTGGAAACAAATTCTTGGACCATACAAAAAATCCACTGTTAATAGAATTGAGTGTGATGAAAAAGGCTGGTTTTACACTAGAGGAAGAATGGGAAGAAAACCCGCCGATTGGGAAATTGAGGCTGGAGTTTCGTTAAAAACATATGTCTCCACAGATGTCTCAAAAACAAAGGAGGAGATTTTAAAAGAAATTACTTCTACTGGGGCTGAATTTGTTGCTATTGGAGATGTTTGGAACAAAGACATCATTAAATTCTCGACCTGCACTAAATACCCTACAGAAAAACCGGAGGCAATTTTGAATATACTAATACAGGCCGGCACAGAAAAGAGTACAGATATTGTGCTCGATGCCTTTGCTGGTTCAGGCACGACCCTGGCCGTTGCTGAGAAGTTAGGACGCAGATGGATTGGCATTGATTGTGGTAAGTTGGCAATATATACAATCCAGAGGCGGATGCTCAACCTTAAAAAAGAAATTGGAAACAAAGGGAAACGCTTAAAGCCAAAACCATTTACTCTTTATAATGGGGGTCTCTATGATTTTTCAAGACTGAAAAAACTTCCGTGGAGAGACTGGAGACTTTTTGCTTTAAATTTATTCAACTGTCAAGACAAGAAGCATACTGTTTCTGGGATAGAAATGGACGGCTATAAGGGCCGATCAGATGTACTTATATTCAATCATCAACAAGAAGGGGGAGTGGTGCTAGACTACGGTTTTATAGATGACCTACATTCGATGATTGGGACCAAGGTTGGTAAACAGTTTTTCGTTATTGCGCCCGCTGCTAGTGTCGTCTTTTTGGAGGATTACATCGACAAGGGCTCTACTCGCTATTACCTTCTTCGCATACCATATTCGATTATAAATGAACTACACAATCGAGATTTTGAAGCGATAAAACAGCCTATAGATGAGAGTCAAGTTAATGACACTGTGGACGCGGTCGGGTTCGATTTTATACGCCCGCCGAAGGTAAGATGCGAGTATTTGATAAAACGTCCCAAGGACAAATTACATGAATTCGGTATTGTAAAAATTAGAACTTTTAAAAGTGAAGCCATGATTAAAGGGGCGAGCCAGCTTGGCAATAGGGAGTCGCTTTCTATGGTGATGCTAGACTTTGATTATGATGGTGAGGTATTTAATCTTGATGAGGTATTTTATGCCAGTGAGATTGAAAAGAATGGTTGGGAGGTTCACCTTCCGATTGAATCCATCAAAAATCAAATTATGGTTATGTATTTAGATATCTACGGAAATGAATATCGAGAGATTAAGACTATGGATTGTTTCAAATCTACAAAGGGTGAAAGCTAAATGCCAGATCAAAAACGATTTCTTAATCAGGATTTAGTCCTAACCGTTAGCAAAAACATCAATCCCATTGTATTTGACATCAATAAATATGAAGGTTTTATTGATGCCCTCTGCGGTGAACGAGATTATCAAAAGGAGGCGATCAGAACCACGCTTCGTTATCTGTTGAGTGAGAGGTACAGAAACCTAACAGAACTTGCAGAGGAGAATTTCAATTCGAATGAGAATCTAAAAGATTTGTATGGTTCCTTTATGGATATGAAAAAGCATCTCCAATTACCGAATCAGCTCTCTTGCTCTCTGGACATGGCAACCGCTACAGGAAAGAGTTATGTGATTTATGGAATTGCCCGTATTATGTTAGCTGAAGGTGTGGTTGATTATGTATTGGTTGTATGCCCTTCTACTACTATAGAAGCAGGACTGATGGAAAAATTCAAACGTCTTTCTGGAGACGAGGCTCTGAGAAGTCTTTTGCCAGAAAATTCCGTTATCCAAAATCCTCATATTATTAACGCTACTGAAAGTATTACCACAGGAGCAATTTGCGTAGAGAACTGCCATGCACTTTACGAGCATGTGAAGTCATCCATTCGAGAAAGTCTAGTGGGAAAGGGTAATCGAACATTTGTTATTAATGACGAAACACATCACGTGTACAATCAAACAGGTAAGGAATTTAAAAAATGGAAGGAATTCCTTTTGGATGAAGAGTTTGGCTTCAAGTATGTTGTCGGTCTTTCAGGGACATGCTATATCAAGGATGAATATTTCACTGATGTCATAACTCGGTATTCTCTTCGAGAAGCTATTGAAGATGGTTTCGTAAAGACTATTGATTACGTTGCCCAGGATACGTCAAGAACCCAAGATGAAAAATTTCAAAAAATATATGATAATCATATAGAAAATAAAAATGCCAAATATCGTCTTATAAAACCTCTTACTATTTTAATTACAAAAGATATCCGGGCCTGTAATAGACTAACGGAGGATTTGATTGCGTTTCTATCTGAAAAAGAAGGTATTCCAGAGGAAGATGCTGCTAAAAAAGTGTTAGAGGTAACTTCTTCACCAAAACATAAAGAAAATGTTAGGAAACTAGCAGAAGTAGACAGGAAGGATAGTCCCGTTGAGTGGATTGCCTCTGTGAGTATGTTGACCGAGGGCTGGGATGTGAAAAATGTCCTCCAGATCGTCCCACATGAAGAACGAGCATTCAATTCAAAACTCCTGATTGCTCAGGTCTTAGGAAGGGGATTAAGAATTCCTGAGGAATACCTCGGTCAAAAACCTGTGGTAACTGTTTTTAACCATGACCGTTGGTCCAGTAGAATTAAGCATCTTGTAGACGAAGTACTTGAAATAGAAAATAGAATTTATTCATATCCCATTTTAAAAGATCCAGATTATAATTTCTCAATTCATAACATTAACTATGCACGACTGACGGTGACAGAAGAATTCAAACAGGAAAAGGAATACGAATTTAAAAAAGGATTTATCACTTTGATTAGGCAGGCTCCTGCGCTCGAACGAGAAACTGAGTATATTCGGGCGACAACGGGTGAAAGCAGAAAAAAGAAGACGCTGGTCAAATATAAAATGTTCTCTGTTGAAGAAATCGCTGAGCAACTTCATAATCGTTTTAAGTCCATAGATATGGAAATGGCAGAAACAGAAAATCCAACAAACTACACAGGAAAATATACAATTGATTGGTTAAAGAAGTTAATTCGTAATTCTTTAAACCGTATAAGCGAAAAAGAGAATATGGTTAGTGATGAAAATAGACAGAGAATCTATCAGGCCTTTGGCGTACTACATCGGCCTGCAGCAAAAGCCGTTCGATATAAAATGACACCTAACGCTCTTGAAATTATTGAAACAAAGAATCGGAGAAAGAATAGTGCTGGTTTTGCACCCATAAGACGAGGGGAAATAACTATTTTTTGGGATGAAAACTCAAAAAAGTTATGTGACGAGAAAGATGTAAAATTTATTGAGGAACTTGAAGAGTTGAGAGATGAACTGCCTGGTGGAGCGATGCAAGAGATTCCGAATGCCTATAATTTTAAAACTCCCCTTGGCGTTGTTATAGCGGATCATAAACCAGAACGCCTTTTCGTTAGAGAGTTGATTAAACCGGAAAATAGTAAGATCATCGATAACTGGCTTAAATCAACTGATCAGGATTTTTATCCCATAGAGTATTCATGGAGAAAAGGTGAGCATCCAAAGCGCGGACGATTTAACCCAGATTTTTTCATAAGGGTTGACAAGAACATTCTTGTTGTGGAAATTAAAGGAAACGAAGAAATCAATGAGCCATCTGATGAAAACAAAGGGAAATACAAAGCCGCAAAAAGACACTTCACCATATTAAACGAACAACAATCCGAGCTTAATTATTTCTTTAATTTCTTAACACCAGAAGATTATGATTACTATTTTGGCCAATTGCGTAGAGAGGATTTTAAATTTGTCTCAAAACTTGATGCAGAGCTTGAAAAAAATCGAGAGGTATAGAATGAGCATCACTTTGAAAATCAACGGTGACGAGGTCAAGGCCGAAGAGGGAATGACCATTCTGGAGGCCGCACAAAATAATGAGATTTACATCCCCAGGTTATGTTATCATCCAAGCCTCGGGAGCTCTCACGGGCTCAAGCCAGTGGAAGTGATATATCGAGAGGATGGTGAGTTCCATAACGATGGCTCAGAACCGGAAGACGGGTACCCCGGATGCCGACTTTGCCTTGTGGAGATCGTGGGACAGGAGGGCGTCTTCACTTCCTGCGACACCATGGCAGAGAACGGAATGGAAGTGAATTCAGAGTCCGACGAAATCAAGCAAATGCGAAGGGACAACCTCGCAGAGATTCTGAGGGACCACCCACACGCGTGTCTCCTATGCGCCCAGCAGGAAGGGTGCTCAAGAACACAATGCTCCACCAATGTGCCGGAGGACGAGCGTTGCTGCCCTCTTCTCGGTCATTGCGAGCTTCAGAAAGTATCCCAATATGTCGGCGTCCGGGAAGATCTGACAAAATATGTGTTCAAGAATCTCCCAAAACATGAAAACGAACCGCTTTTCAACCGCGATTACAACCTGTGCATATCTTGCTTAAGATGTGTCCGGGCCTGCCGTGATCTGAGAGATATAGAAACACTGGGCTTCGTATACCAAAACGGCAAGGCAATGGTCGGTCCCACCAAGGATTCCATGTATGCCGATTGCAGATTCTGTGGAGCCTGTGCCGAGGTCTGCCCCACCGGAGCCATAACCGACAAAGACCTGCCCCGAGGTGAAAGAGAAGACGTGCTGGTACCTTGCATTGCCAGTTGCCCCGCGGGCATAGACATACCCGGATATCTCCGGCATGTTGCCGAAGGTAGATATTCCGAGGCAAGAGCCGTGATAAAGGAAAAGATTCCTTTCCCCAAACTCCTGGGATACGTCTGTTTCCATCCGTGCGAGGACGTGTGCCGCCGCGGGGAACTCAACGGGCCGATGGCCATATGCGCCCTAAAGCGATTTGCCGCGGAGAATGACGAGCAGATATTGGAAGATAACGTAAAGGAACCGACCGGGAAAAGTGTGGCAATCGTGGGAAGCGGTCCGGCCGGTCTCTCTGCGGCATATTATCTGGCCTTGTCCGGACATGGTGTGACTATTTTTGAATCTGAGGAGAAAGTCGGCGGCATGCTGAGATGGGCTATACCGGATTACCGATTGCCGGGGGCGGTGCTTGATGAGGAACTTAAGGTGTTGGACAATCTTAACGTAAAATTCAAAACCAACACGAAAATAGGAGAGGATATTACGATATCCGGCCTTCAAAATGATTTCCAAGCCGTGTTCATTTCTACTGGCGCGACCCTCAGCAAGAAGATTCCCCTGGAAGGCTCTGAGATGGAGGGCGTAAAATGGGGCCTGGATTTCTTGAGGGATGTGAAAAAGAGGCAAGTGACTAAAATGACTGGCAGAGTGGTGGTCATCGGCGGAGGAAACGTTGCCATGGACGTTGCAAGGACTGCGGTGCGCTTGGGTGCCGGTGAAGTACAACTCGCCTGTCTGGAGTGTGATGAAGAGATGCCGGCCCATGATTGGGAGATTGAAGAGGCGGGTGAGGAAGGCGTGATCATGAACACCTCCTGGGGCCCGAAGAGAATACTCGGCGAGAATAAGGCCGCAGGAATCGAGCTGGTCAAGTGCACCTCGGTCTTTGACGCAAAAGGAAACTTTGCCCCGAAATTTGATGACGCTACGACCACCGTCATAGAAACGGATTCCGTGATATTGGCAATCGGCCAAAGCACAGACCTTTCCTTCGTTGACGGAATAGATACTATGAGGGGAACAATAACCACGGATGAGAAGATGCAGACCAGTTCCCCCGGTATCTTTGCCGGCGGCGAGGCCGTAAGAGGGCCGTCCTCGGTTGTGGAGGCTGTAGCCGACGGTGCTTCGGCGGCCTCTGAAATTAACAAATATCTTGGTGGCAACGGAGAAGTTTACCCGAGATATATGGAACAAGAAGAGCCAAACCCGAAGATCGGGTCTGCGGAGGGCTTTGCCGGCCTAAACCGGATAGAAGTGCCGAAGAGACCGGCCGAGGAAAGGAAAATATCCTTTGATGCGGTTGAGCTCGGATACGAAGTGGAAGGGGCTAGACAAGAAGCCGGGCGCTGTTTGAGATGTGACCTCCGCCTTGATATACTTCCGGTAACGCTTCCGCCGGACAAATGGCTTGAACTCACCGAAGATAATGTGGCAGAGGCACCGGCGATCGAAGGCGTATACCAACTGTTGGATGAGAATAAGATGATGATAGTCATCAAGGGTACAATGGACATTCAGGCCGACCTAAAGGCAAAGTTAAACTCGGAAACCAAAGCAAAGTACTTCGGGTTTGAGCCGGACCCAATGTATTCGAAGCGCGAGTCCGAGCTAATCCAGCAGTACCTTCAGCAGTTCGGAAAGATGCCCGAGGGAGATGGAGATGACCTTGACGATTTATTTTGATTATATGGATGAGGAGGTAAAGAGATGGTAAAAATTGAGCAGGAAAAGTTTGGGGTTCGTGTCATGAGAGAAGGCGATCTTCAGGCGATAGTTGACATAGACGCAAAGGTGACTGGCTCCAGGAGAAGTGAGTACTACGAAAGGAAGGTGGCGTCAATGCTGGACAAGAAGGGCAGCATTGCCACTTCGTTGGTTGGAGACTACGACGGACACGTCATCGGATTCATAATGGGGAACATATACACTGGCGAGTTCGGCATACCGCAGACAACTGCGTCACTCGATACTATCGGGATAGACCCGGATTATGCCAGCCATGGTATAGGCACGCTTCTTTTGGAGGAATTCATCCGCCACGTCAGGGCTGCGGGTGTGGACAATATTCAGACTCTGGTAGATTGGAACGACACCCGGTTGTTGAAGTTCTTTAACAATTGCGGATTCGTACCTTCCAAGACACTCAACCTTGAGAAGAGGATATGATGGTCGAAGTCACAGATTTGAAATATGATCCTCTGGAAAATGAGGGGTGGGAGAGGCGCTCCATACACGATGAGCCGCGGTTAAGCGAGGTCGTGAAGATGTATGAAGAGATGGGATTGGAAGTTTTGGTGATAAGTCCTGAACCCGACCTCAAAGAGGGATGCAAGGCTTGCGTCACCGGCCAACCGGAAAAATTAAAAGTGGTATATACGAGAAAAAAGGTCAAGGAGGGCGGATGACAGCTACCAAGCTATCGGTCGAGCTGCTGGCCGTGGGTCCGCTCATGACGAACTGCTACATCGCCTGGGACGAGGGCACGCGAGAGGGCGTAATAATAGATCCGGGCGAGGATGCGGACGTCATCCTTGCGAAGGTGAAGGCGCTGGGAATTGAGATTAAGCTAATACTGGCAACGCACTGCCACTTCGACCACATCGGTGCGATGGCCCCGCTTAAACGCGCGATTGATGCAGAATTTCTCGCCCATGAGGGTGACCTGTTCTTTGTAGAGGACGGTAAGGCCTCGGCTCGCAAATGGGGGTTCGATATCGAGCAGCCGCCCTTGCCAGACAGATACATCGAGGACGGTGATAAGATAGCAGTGGGAAATTTCACTTTGGAAGTGTTACATACGCCCGGACATTCGCCCGGTGGCGTAAGCTTCCTCCATGAAAAGATGGTCTTTGCCGGCGATTGCCTTTTCCAGGGCTCCATCGGGAGAACAGACTTCCGCATGGGCTCGCTCGAAGAATTGACAGAATCCATAAGAAAAAGGCTATACACCCTACCGGACAACACGATAGTGTACACCGGACATGGCCCCATCACCACGATAGGAGAGGAAAAAATGCACAATCCTTTTGTGAGGTCATAGTCATGGGGGCTTCAATGAAACTTAGAATAGAACTCACCAAACCATTCTCTGATGCCGTTGGCAAACGCGAATTGGAAATAGATTTCGATGGCAGCACTGTTGAGCAATTGCTCAAGTTTCTCACATACAAATACCCAAAACTAAAAGACGAGTTATACACGGAAACTGGCGAAATAACAGATTATATTATTGTGTTTGTGAACTAAAAACCGATTTCTGCTCTGGATGAACTTAAAACAGAAGTCAGCGACGGTGATAAACTATTGTTCTTCTTTCCCATTAGTGGTGGATGAATGAAGAACAATTTAAGGAAAATTTTAATTAATTTGATATTTTCTGCATCAAGAACTCCAGTGATATAATGCTTACCAGAAAACTTGGCATAATTGATCTATCTAAAGGAAAGGTCAAAATTACAGAGACCTCCGACTCGCTTAAAAAGGCGTTCCTTGGAGGGCGGGGGCTCAACAGCCATTATCTTTACAAAATGCTGAAGAAGGATGTGGACCCGCTTTCACCATCTAATGTCCTGATATTCGGCACAGGATTCCTGACCGGCACACTCGTTCCCAATTCCAGCCGCTTCAATGTCTCGGCCAAATCACCTGAGACGGGAATTCTCGGAGACGCCAACTGTGGAGGTTATTTCGCGGCAGAACTGCGGTATGCGGGTTTCGACAGGCTCATCATCCTCGGCAAGGCGAAGAAGCCGAGTTACTTGTATGTGTCAGATGGGGCCATAGAAATAAAAAACGCAAAGGATTACTGGGGGCTGGACACCACAGATGTTCAACTGGCCTTCAAAAAAGACCTCGGGCAGGCGGAGGCGGCGGTGTGCGGCGTAGCGGGCGAGAACCTTGTCAGATTTGCCTGTGTCCGAACCGGGGTAAAGAATGCGGCCGGCCGCTGTGGCCTGGGCGCGGTCATGGGCTCGAAGAACCTGAAGGCGGTCGTGGCCAAAGGAAAACAAGGTATTGAGATTGCCCATCCGGAGGAAATGCTTGAAACTGTCGAAGAGCTCAAAGATTATCTAATGGGCTCGAAGATAACTCCCATCCTTGGCAGCGTCGGAACCCCATTACTTTATGAGGTCAGCAATGCGTTCGGCGCCATCAGAACGAAGAACAGCCAGCTCAACGCCTGGTCAGACACATTGAACGCTGATGTTGTGGAAACCTATGTTGAAAAGATGATCGGCTGCTCTTCTTGCATCGTTCACTGCCGGCATAGAAACACGCTTGGCGGGGAGGGGCCAGAGTATACGGCCCTTGGCCTATTGGGTGCGAACATCGGTATAGAGAACACCGCGCACGTCATTGAACTCAACAATATCTGTAACGAACTTGGACTGGACATATCCTCTTCTGGTACAATCCTTGCTTGGGTATTCGAGCTTTATGAGAGAGGAATCATTGACAAGAAGATGGCCGGCGAGAAATTGCGGTTCGGCGATTTCGAGCTGGCAAAGGATTTGCTCTATAAAATATCGCGAAGAGAAGGTTTTGGAGACATACTGGCAGAGAGCACGAGGAATGTGGAGCGGTTTGGAGAGGAATCCAAGGATTATCTCATTGCTGTGAAAGGATTGCCTCAGAGCGACCCGCACGATGTCAGGTACATGAAGGCATTCGCGCTGGGAATTGCCACTGCCTCAAGGGGCGCGGACCACCTTCGAAGCCGTCCTACGCTTGAAATTTTCTTCAAATTACCCCAAGAAGCCAGAGATCGGATATACGGCAAAGGCGTACCTGGCGACCCCACGTCCTATAAGGCGAAGGAGAAGACCGTGTACTTCTCGGACAACATCTTTGCCGCAATCGATTGTCTCGGGGTGTGTAAGTTCATATGCCACGGCTTCAACAGCCCCCATTTCGTGGACTATACCTGGATGAAGAAGTTGATTCACGCAACATCCGGCTGGAAGTTCAAGGAGAGGGAGATAGAAGAGGTCGGAAAGAGGGTCATAGACGTTGAGAGAATGTTCAACAACCGCGAGGGAATCTCAAGAAAGGACGACACGCTTCCAAAGCGATACTTCGATGAACCAATGCCCTTGAAAATAGCCAAAGGCCATCACATTGATAGGAAAGAATTCGACAAAATGCTTTCCAGATACTATAAGCTCCGCGGATGGGACAATGATGGGCAGGTCAAAAAGGAGCGGGTAAAAGAACTGGAGGCCTCGCATGAAGTACCTGTATGTTTACCCTGAGAAGTGCACCGGATGCAGGGAGTGCTCCCTTGCCTGCTCGCTCAAGAAGTTCGGCGAGTGCAATCCAAAGAAGGCGGCCATCACCGTCATCAGGGATGAGTTCAACAGGTATGAATTCCCGTTAGTCTGCTTTCAATGCGAGGACCCGGTGTGCCTCAAGTTCTGCCACCAGAATGCATACAGTACAGAGGATGGGGTTGTGGTCAGGGACGAGGATAAGTGCATCAGCTGTAGGCTCTGTGCGGTCCTCTGTCCATACAATACTATAACAACAATGGACGGGGAAATAATCAAGTGCGATCTGTGTGACGGAGACCCGGTATGCGTCAAGTACTGTTCTACAGGCGCCATCCAATATCTTGACGAGACGGACGAGTTAGAAAAGCGACGGAAGGAAATGGCCGAGAAGGTATTGGCGATTTCCGGGAAATAGATGCCACTTTATTTTTTACCCTTGTTCCAGCCCCAGACCTGAAATAAAGGCGCGCACCCTTTATTCTGGACGTGATCGAGAAGTGCGTCCAACATCTTTAATCGCTCTTCATAGGGCGTCTTCGGGTATAGGCCGGCGGATTGTGCCGGGATGCTGTAGAATTCTTTAACTTCGTCTCCGGTCATTTCCAAGGGTGTAACTCCTTCTTCAATGTCCTTGAATCCTGTTTGACTGAGGGTGTCGGGCAGTGTTCTAACGTCCGCGACCTTGCGACCATAGGGTGCGAATTCCAGCCTCTCTTCTTTGGCTGACAAGAATAGGTTGACACCTCCTGGCTCACTGAACATCCCTTTCAGATAGTTCATCCCCACGATTCCACCGAGGCCCAATACTTCATAGGCGGTTCGGAGGGTCCGGCTGAGGTTCGGCATTAGAAAGATGCTGGCGTTGTACAATATGGCATCCACCTTGAAATCTATCTTTTCATCGAGCCTTTCTGCGTCGCATGATATGAATTTCGTGTTGGCCAAATTTTTCATCTTTGCCCTTGCCGCTTTTAGCATCTCATCCGAGAAATCTATGCCTACGACCCTGCCGTCCTCTCCGACAAGCTCGGCCAATGCGAGAGTTGAAGCGCCGGTACCGCACCCAATGTCACAGACAGTCATGCCTTCTTGAATGCCACAAATTTTTGCCAGCTCATATGTCAGTTGCCTGAACCGACCATATTTCTGTTCGTAACTTTCATATGATTGAACGGATTTGTCAAAATTAGAGCGGATTATTTGTTTTATGATCTCGGGGTCTTTCACGGTCATGGTATCACAGGAAGGGGGAGACCTCCGGCATAATCACAAAGTTGTCGTCTAGCAGTCTATCTTCAAAGCCGCTCACGTCTGTACCGCTTTTCATAAGCGCGTACAACGGACCTGTATTTTTAATGCTGCCCACGAACTGGAGTCCGAGAATTTTATGGCGCTTGAGAAGGAGTTTCTTGAATGAGTCTGGTGTTGAGCGGGTCAATGCTTTGGATTTGCCGATGTCGTTCGACGTTCCGCCCATTGCCACCACCGGCGTGTCGAAAACGTCAAGAACATTTACCACTTCCGCGCCGGCGTAGGTTGTAGGTACGTCTGCCATGTTCAACCCGGCGATTCTTCCCTGTTCTATGGCGTTGGGCCAGATGGCAAATGAGCCTTGCTGCTCCATAATTTGTTCCCTGACCTCTACAATGTCACCCGCCGCATAGATGTCTTTCTTGTTCGTTCGCATTGTTGAATCTACAATAATTCCTCTGTCGATCTTTATGCCGGAATCCTGAACAAGGCTGGTGTTCGGTGCTACACCAATCGCGATTACAACCATATCACACTTCAGTGATTTTTTACCTAAAGACACACTTTCAACGGTTTTCTTACCGTTAATGCTCTCCACAACGTCATTCAATACAATCTTTATGCCGTGTTCTCTAAGGATTTCCAAGACTTTTTGGGAAACATCTGGGTCTAGCATTCTTGACAGAATGTCTGGAAGCAGCTCAACAACGGTAACTTCCATCTCCCTCTTCCTTAGCATGACTGCAGTTTCGATTCCCAAAAAACCGCCGCCTACAACCACCACCCTATCGGCGCCCTGATTGATGTGAGATATTATTTCTAGGGTGGAATCCAGCGTTCCCATGACGTGCACGCCCTTTAGATCCAATCCCCCGATTTCTCTAGGTGTAATGGGTTTTGCACCCGCGGCGATGAGCAGTTTGTCGAACTTGATGTTGTCCTTGCCCCTCAGTTTTATCTCTTTCTTGCGGGGGAATATCTGGAGGGCCTCCGTATTCTTTATGAATTCGGCATTGAGGCGATGATAGAACTTGTTGTCAAAACGGAATATCTTTTGCTTCTCCACCTCTCCTGAAAGTAGGTTGGGAAGCGAACATGGTGAGTATGCAGGGTATTTCTCCCGCGAAATTATGGTGATGTCGGAATTTATGTCAAGACCGCGAATGGCCTGAAGTGCACTGACACCAGCACCACCGTTCCCGATTATCACGTAATGCAATGGAAACACCTATTCCTCGTATTCTGGTAGCTCGGAACCTTTGATAAGGGAGACAATCGTTGAGTTGTAAGGGGTGGGTATTCCTTTGATATTCCCGTACTCGACAATCTTGCCGTTGAGGAAGTCAATTTCCGTGGGGCTTCCACTTTCTATGTCCACGTGCATGGAGGTCTTGTGGTGACCCGCATTATCCAGATATCCCATGCAATGCTCCAGGAACCCAGAGTCAAAGTGAATGTCGTTTGCTACCGCCACTTCTATCCCCTCACGCAATATCGCTTCTACGAGCTCTCTGG
>DAOVAY010000093.1 GCA_030670795.1 Methanobacteriota archaeon
CCACCCTGATTCCCAGGCGCATCTTCTTCTTCTCGCCGCGCTCCGCCCGTAATGTGTCCGCGCGGGTTTCTTCCCGTCTCTCAGTGAGTGCGAAAACCAGGTCCCCTTCCTCGATGACATTGTACAAGTGCCAGAGGTCGTCCAGAGTCTGGACTTTGAGCTTCAGTTCTCCTGTTTTATAGTCCCGATGTCTAACCTTCAAGGTAATACACCACAGTGCACATATGACTCGGATATTTGGAAGTATCCCTAGTTGTCTGACTTCAACCTACAACGAAACCATAGAGAACAAAGCCGACCAGGCACAGAGCAAGACTGGACCACTTCACAGCAGCCACTCTTCGACTACGTTCATTGATGTTGTACTCGACCCTATCGTTCAAGCTATCCCATCCCGGACCAAGCGACTAAAGAATACGCTTGCATCCCATCCAACGGTATATTAATATATTTATATATAAATTTTTCCTACAGTATTTACATATGGGAATTTATATCCTGCCGAGGCTAAACTTCTTAAAGGTCTGCGCCTTTCGAGGTTCACCGACGCGCCCGGATAGGGTAGTTATTCAGGCAGGCCGTCTTCCTGAACTACAATGGATATCCTAAAAGCTTGCGGAGCTTTAGACTCGAGTTCGAACCGAAGGCCAGCGAATATTCATAATCGCTGGCAGAGCTGGCCGAGGCTGTGCCGAAAGGAGCAAAAGATATTGCGATAACCTTTCGAGCCGGTCCACGATGAACTCGTTCATCGTGATGTCAGCGCTTCGTCGAAAATCTCGGTCCGGGCGTATTCTTTTTCTTTCAGTAAGTCCAACCTAAAAATTCAGGCTGGGCACATTAATATTATGTTGGGAAAGTATTTAAAGTCTGGATTCTATATTGGATACCGTGGAAATAGGCGACAGTTGCCCTGTTTGTGGTAGTAAACTTACTGAAGATGCTGGTTCATGCAGTGTTTGCAATACCGTCTTCGAGGAGACCGAACAGGTCTGTCCGTTGTGCAGTGCTGTTTTGACAGATGCCGATGAGAAATGTCCGGGCTGCGGGGCCACACTTGAAGACATGCCAGACGCTGAAGAGGAAATTGAGGTCGAGACCCCTACGGAAGAGGAGCCGGAAGTAATTGCCGAAGAACCTGTCGAAGCCCATTCACCCGAGGAAATCCCGCCCGAGGAACCGGTCGGGGAAGAGGTTTCGGAGGAAGAAGTCGTAATTGAACCCGAAGAACCAATCACGGAGGAAGTTCCAGAGGAAGAAGTTGTAGTTGAAGCTGAAGAACCAATCACGGAGGAAGTTCCAGAGGAAGAAGAGGTAGTTGAAGTTACTGAAGAACCAGTTCCGGAGGAAGAAGTTGTAGTTGAAGTACCAATCACCGACGAGGCTCCGGATGGGGAAGTCGTAGCTGAGGAATCTGAGGAACCCGTCCCGGAGGATGCTCCGGAGGAAGAACTCGACATTGAGGTGTCTGAAGAACCTATTGCGGATGAGGTTCCGGAGGAAGAAACCGTGGTTGAAGTTTCTGAGGAACCTGTCACTGAGGATGTTCCGGAGGGAGAAGCAGAGATTGAGATAACTGATGAAACAGTTGTGGAAGAGGTTCCAGAAGAAAAAGTAGAGGATGAGGAGCCAGATGTACCGGTGTACGCTGCAATTTCGGAGGAGGATTTCGAGTCCGCACCTGTTCTGGAAGACTATCCGGATGATTCCGTGCCCATGCCAGACTTTGACGAGGAGGAACTCGAAGATGAGAAAGATAGACTCGTAGAAAAGGAACTGGAAGAACTGGTCAAACTCAAGGGAATCGGTCCTCTCAAGGCCAAGATATTGTATGATTCCGGTTTCACCGACCTCAGAGCACTCAAACATGCCACTGTCGTGGAGCTGATGAAGATCAGAGGCATCGGTCGCAAGGCTGCGGGGGAGATTAAGTCCGAATTGCAGCACATAGACCTGATGGAAGTCAAACAGCATGAACTTAAGGCCGAGGATGTGGACACCGAGTTCCAATGCCCCCTGTGCGCCACAATCACCAGCGCCTTCGAATCCTCTTGTTACGAATGCGGCACAATATTCGAGACCGATGTGGAGGAAGGGGAGGACTCAGACCGCCTGGCCCTATCATATTACGACAGCAAGCTGCTCAGAACACCGGATAACCATGACCTCTGGTACGCCAGAGGCGCGACCCTGATGAAGATGGAGGATTTCAACCTTGCACTAAAATCGTTCGACCGTGCGCTTGAGATTAATCCGGAATTCCAAACGGCCTGGGTGTCAAAGGCCGAGGTCTACAACAGGCTCGGCGACCCCATAAAAGCCGCGGAGTGTTACGGTCATATCATCTCCAAGTCCATGCCCGCACAAACCGATGAGGAAATCGAGGCGGGTCTGGCCCCGACCCAGATCGAGGTCACCGCCGAGGATGTGAAAGACTTCGAGGCCGAACTCGATGACGTGAAGCCGACAGAAGAGGTCACTCCAACGCCCGAAGAAACCGAGGAACCCGCTCCCGTAGAAGCGGTTGAAGCGCCTGAGCCTGTGGATGAACCTATCGAAGAGCCTGCTCCTGAACCGGAGGTAGCCGCAGCGGAGCCGGAACCTGAGATTGATGTACAACCGGTTGAACCTGTGGAGGAATCCCTAGAAGAATCTGAGCCAGAAGTTGCTGAAGCGGAACCGGAGATTGAAGAGCAAACGCTAGAGCCAATCGTTGATGATGGACCGGAATCGTTGCCCGTGCCGGTAGTTGTTACTCCTGTGATGGAGATAAAGATGGACTATGTCAAGCCAGGGGAAGAAGATAAGATGATAGGAATGTCTGATAAGCAGTTAAAGAAACAACTCTCCAAACGCGCCGCATACGTAAAACCGCTTTTACTGATGGCGAAAGAGGCGGACATTGACATTACCCACGGAAAAAGGCTGATAGCGAAGGGGGTGTCAGAAAGCAAGAAGGGCGATATGATGCAGGCAATCACCCTACTGGGTCAAGGGATTGAGGTGATAGAGTCACACTACAGGGCCAAGGTGTCGGTGGACATAACCACTTTGGCGGACAATGTAAGGGAGCTCAAGACATCTGGCATTGACGTCACCAAGGCAGTGCACCTGATAACCTCCGCAAACGAAAAATTGGTAAACAGCGAGTTCAACGAGGCACTCGAAGACATGAAAAGTTGCCTGGACCTCATTGAAAAAATGAGGTCTGGCTAGAAGAGGCAATTCAAGGTCGGGCCAACACTCTAAGGTCCCCGGGGGGTAGTATTCTGTCGATTTCTTCTATAGAAATATTATAAAAATCAGATAATTTTTTTACGAAGAGAATTCTTTTTTCCTCCCCGGGCGTGATAAGGAAGAACTCCGAAGTTTGTGCAGCTACGGCGCTTTGGGGTCCGCACATGATCTTTCGCTCACCTTCCACGATTACCTCGCCCACCCCGAGTTTCATCTCCAGTTTCTTGGAATAATTGCGTTTACCTCGGATGACGAACGCCCCCCTCGGAAGGAATTCTCCCGGCTCCGGGGTCTTGGACACCTGGTCCGGCTTCACCCAGTAGGCGCTGCCACTGGCGACCTTCGACTTCCAGGCCTTTGAAAAACAGAGTGCGAAGACGCAGGCCTCGGTCAATGTATGTTCGCCTGCCTGGCTCCCGTCCTTAATTATCACGCTTGGCGCTCCGTGCACGTCCGCGTGCGCGTACAGGTCGGTCGGATTCAGGTGCTTCTTCACCACCCGGTCGTTGGTCTTGGCGTCCCGGCCCCCCACGACCATGGTCCCCGCGCAGGCAAACAACCACCTGAACATGTCGAACCAGAACAGCGTTGTCGGCTCCGTTTTGGTGCGGTGTTTTAACAATGCTTTTTATTAGGAA
>DAOVAY010000056.1 GCA_030670795.1 Methanobacteriota archaeon
GAGAAAAGAAATATATACCTGATATGTACATCAAACGGTCAGCAATTGAAAGTGAATATAATAAGTTTTTAACCTCCCCAATGAACACATTCATAGTTACTGGGGAGGCAGGCATTGGCAAAACCAATTTATTATGCCATCTAATTGAAAATGAGAATAGTTCTTATCCAAAGCTGTATTTTAATGCCTTATATTTAGGGAAGTCCTTTGAAGCTGAACTTGAAAGGGATTTTTCTCAATTTTTAGGACAAACAGGAGATTTCCAATCGATAATTGTCAAAATACATCAATTAATTGAAAGCCAAGATTATGATATTCTGAAAGTTACAAGAGATTTTAAAAAACACATTGATGAATTTTTTAAAAGAGACCGTTTGGAGGAAATAATAGGAATGTGTAGTCAAATGCTTGAGGATAAAGGTCATCCAGAACTCGAAAATATTGATGATTTATTAATGTTAACCCAACAATTTGAGGAAATTTTTTCCCAAGTGGAATTGAGGAACTATCTAAATGATCTGTTAAAGAAAATTGAAATCACGTCTGAAGACCTTTTTAGCCTTGGGCGAGAGGTGATAGATGACTATGTAAAAAAAATTAATGCCCCTTCTGGAAGTAAGGAACGGAAAATAAGAGAGCGAGATATACTTCTAGATTTACTTCATAGGTTTGAGAGAGCATTAAGAGAGAAATTTGAAATCTCATTACAAACAATTCTTGATAATATTTTTCCACTCGTAGATAATGATAACTTCTTTCAAAGTAGTTCTAACATTCTAAAATCACTCTTTGAGTCAAATAAGATGGCTAGAGAGGTATTTGCATCAGTTAGACAAGCAATCGAACCGATACATCTTGTAGTTTTTATAGATGCTATAAATGAATCTCTACATCCGAAAGACTTTAAATATGAAATTACACGCCTCACTGAAAGGTGTATGCCATTCCGAATTAAATTTTTTATAAGTTGCAGAGACATTGATTGGGAATATTTCATAGAACGTAATGAGGTTCTTGAAAAAAATTTACATACTCCCATAGGTAAACTTAGTCTTTTCAACAATAATGAACTAGATCAAGCCTGGTCAATATATAAAAATATTTACGAGCTTGAAGGTGAATTGGTTGGTGAAGTAAATGACCTTTGTAGACACCCTCTAATGCTTAGATTTCTTTCTGAAGCATTTGAAGGCGCAGATATTCCTCCAGATATCAGGAGAATAGAAATATTTGATAGGTACTGGTACAGAAAGCTGGAGAATACTGGTAAAAGAGATGAAGCTGAGAGAATAATTTTCAATATCATCTCAAGGTTGTTAACTAAAGAAAAGAAAGAACTACTTAAGAGAGAAGTTATTGAATTAGTGGGATGTAATACTGATAGCATTGATAGTCCACTAAGGCTAATATTAAGCGAAAAATTAATAATTTATGTCCGCATTGATAAATATGATGAGCAACTTATTGGTTTTGCTTATGATGCTTTTTTGGAGTACTTGCTTGCTAGATACATAGTTCATGGGAAAGAATATTTCTGGCAAGCAAAGACACAAAAAGAAATCGTCTATGAATTTAAAAAATTATTAGAGAAATCAAAGGAATATTGGCCCTTAAGAGGTGCAATACTTTTCTTAATACTGATGTTAGATGAAAGTGATGTTGAGCTTTCCACAACACTTTTAAATATTCTTATGAAAGAAAGAGATCCATCTTCAACAATTCTTGGTTTAACAGTGACCCATAGAATACGCGGGGGAAAATATTCCGAGGAATTGATGCGAAAGTTAAAAAGGCGGAAGGAAATTCGAGACGCAGCAGTAGAAGAATATCTTAGAATGACAAAAACACAACCAGAGTCAGTCCCATTGGATTTAATTGTAGTATTAGCAGAAGATAGAAGAAAAGAAATTCAAAGAGCTGTAGAAGAAATTCTTGTTGAGCTTTCTAAGGTTAGACCACAGACATTGAACACAATTCAGAAGATAATGCTCAGGAAAACATCTAATATACGACTCTTAGTTGAGAGTATGATATTCAGAATCAGAAAAAAGTCTAATATACGATTGATTGCCGAACATGTTCTATTTAGATTAACTGAAACTTTCCCTGAAACTTTATCCGAACGAATGTTCCTTGATTTAGCGCATGACCACAATGATAGTAATAGATTTCTTGCGGTTAATTTGATTGGCAAAATGAATTTATCACTTACTACTGGAATTCATTTTGAAGATATCCTTAAATCACTTTCATTAGATCCGAGAGGGTATATAAGAGAGACAGCAAAACAACACCTTACTTCTATTGCTGTTCTTAAGTCGAGGAGTGGGGTTGTCCCATTTTCTAGGGACAATCTCATAACAATTTTATTGCCCGCCCTTGACGAGGAAGAGACCATTGGAGAGGTTATAGACAACATTCCAAAGCAACATTTAAGGGGACTTGGTTATGATATCGAGGTGATGGTCGTAGATGGCCATAGTATGGACCTTACACCAATGATAGCACGAAAAAAGGGCGCTACCCTTTTAACACAAAGGGGTCGAGGAAAAGGGAATGCTATCCAGACGGCATTCGACAATTTCGAAGGCAAATATCTATTTATGATGGATGCAGATAATACCTACTCACCTTTAGAAATATTACGGATGCTTCCTTTATTAGAATCAGAAAGGGCCGATGTTGTTATGGGATCTAGATTGAAGGGTAGCATTAAGAGGGGTGGAATGACTACGTTAAATTATATTGGTAACAGAGTTATATCTTTGACTGCAAATTTATTGTTCCCTCATGGCTTCAAAATCACTGATGTCTGTACTGGTCTGTGGGGCTTCAGGGCCGAAGCCATAGACCGTCTTGAGCTTGATTCAGAGAGTTTCGACATCGAAGCAGAAATATACGCGAAATGTATTAAGTCCGGTTTTATGGTGGTAGAAATTCCCATAGAGTATGGCAGGAGAATAAATCCATCCAAAGTAAGCTCTTTTAGGGATGGGTTAAGAATCATCTTGCGCCTTTTTGAAGAGCGAATAAAAACTTAACAATAAAAAGAAGGCATTTATACTTTTCATATTCCCAATTGGGGGATATGTGCAAGATATGAACGTCTAAGCTCCTCCTCATCAATATGGTCATAGATATCCATTGTCTCGTTTCTACTGTCTCCTCTCAGCTCTTTGATTAATTCTCTTGACATTCTTGCTCTTCTTAGATGTGTAGTGAACCAGTGTCTGCAACAATGTGGTGTAAATCTATTGTCAAGGTCTTGGGAGTTTTCATCATGGAAGCCCATTTTTTCCGCGTGTATCTTCACAATGCGATTTACAATAGCGTGAGTTATTCTCTTACCGTTTGACGCATTTACAAACAAAGCAGATTCGCTTTTACTTGTGAACTCATCACGAACATTAAGCCATTTTCTCAGGCATTTAGCACATTCATTGTCAAAGTAAATGATAAGATTGCTTCGTTTTCCTGTGGGTTTTAATTTAATAGAATAACGAGCCCAGTTTATATCATCTAAATCTATTGCGATTAGCTCAGCAAGTCTTATGCCAGTTTTTGCAAGGATACAGACTATTGCTTTCTCTTGTAGGTCAAGTATTGAATTAATTAAATTACCCATCTGGTCAATCGAGATTAGTTGTCTTCTGGACCCATTGTTGTTATTTTTGAATAAATTGCTAAGATATCTCCTCCTGAATTTTGGGATAGGTGAGCGTATAATGTATTCCTCAAACTCAAGATATTCAAAGAAGGATGCAAGGTTATCAAAGTGTTTCTTTATGGTTAATGGGCTGATTTGTGCTTTCCCTCTATATCCAGGTCTGCTTCGAAGATTTGTCAAATATTTCTTCAAATCTGATATTTCAACTTCTAGACAATTCTTTTCTGTTTGTTTGAAGAACTGGTTAATAGTGTATCCACATGACTTAATTGGCCAATCAGACCAACCCCTTATTTTTACATCTTCAATAAATTCATTTAAGAACTCTTCGTTGGTCTTCATTCTTTCCACCTCCAGCCTTTAGGTGAAAAGCTTATTAGTTCACAGGCCAATAATGCTTCTAACTGAGCAGATATTGCCTTTACTTTATCTGGCTCTGTTGGCGAAACCCCCACCCTCTTTAAAAGGTCTTCATTAGAGAAAGCTGTACCAGAACGCCTTAAAGTATCAATCAATTCTCTGTTAAATACACGAACCCCAGTATATGTCTTATCAGTGAATGCATTGTTTCTGTATTCTTCTAACTCATCTTCTTGCATTGATAATAATTTCTTTACTCTGGATAGCTCTCTATTTAATTCCTTGATTTCGTCTGATTGAGTGATCAATTCCTGCTTAAGTTTATTAACCTGTTTCTTATTTTCAGTTGGAGATGATTCAAGAGCATCATCGATGAGTAGAGCAAGGAATTTAGAGAGCGGCATCCCGGCTTTCTTAGCTGCGGATTCCCAACGCTTTCTTTGTTCCCAACTCTTAGGATAGAGATCGACTCGTCGTTTAATGATGTCAGTAGGCATAGATATCAAAGAGGTATATGGAGTGACTGGTATAAGTAATTTAGGGGTAAAATATTAAATTCTCTCCAGTGGCTTTTTTCTTCTTTTACCCGCCGACGCCGCTTTCACTCAAAAGTATGTCAAAATAAGCAGTGTTCAGCGTGAAGCTGGATATTATGTTCGTCTGGATTCTGAGGCTGATTTTCTCCAACGGGTCCTGCGGGTCAGCGATTATGGTCGTGCGGGAAATGTCGAACTGGGTTCCCTTGTTCAGCCCGTAATCGGCCATCGTCTTGTTGAAGTAAGCATACCACGCATCGCCGTACTGGGTCGTCTGGTTGATGTAGATAAAATTGTTATCTGGGAGACCGTCGACAGCACCTCCGCTCATATTCGTCTGAGCATCCTCATAAGTCGTACCTTGAGCAAACCTTAATAATGTCTGGACGCCGCGCGTGTCAAAGCCGGCATACGACTGGTTGTTCCCTATCATCGACACCAGTGTGAAGGCCATGTGATATCTGGCCCCCTCCCTTCTAAGGACGAGCTGCGACGGCACTTTGACGAGTTCGCCCTCGTTCTGGTCCAGGATTATGGCGTCGTTCTCGTAGACAAGGGTTTGCTGGACGTAGTAGCGGTTGGCCGCGTAGAGCTTAATCGTGCCGCTGGCATTCTCCCATTTCTGGCTTATTCCGCCTCCGGAGTTGAAGAGGAATTCGACGTTGCATCTCGAGTACTGCGGGTTGGGATTCACGGTTAACTGGCCCAATGTCGGCGATGCGAACATCGGCACTCCCTGGGCACCCATCGTTATCGGGGTATAGATAGCCACTTCGGAACTGCCGTACAGCATTCCCAGCATCATCTGGATGTCCATGCTCCACTTGAGGTTGCTGAACTGGCTCTCGACCACATTCATGTGAGCCGCTTCATTATCCTCCATCCAGACTGGAACGTACTGGTTCGTGAACATTGAAAGGAAAGTCAGAAAAATCATCAGGGCCATTATCGTACCGACAGTGGATGCTACACCGCTGTCGTCCCACGAAAGTTTTTTCATAATATGTCGATTTGATTTCACCATGGTACTCGACCCCGCGAAGGTCGCCGTCGACCCCCGTGAACTTGGTCAAATATATCAAACCCTCTATTTATACCTATCGCGACCACGATTTTTTTAACGACTGGCTATGTATAGATTATTACAAAAAAAGAATGATTAAATCATGGTTATAACCACAATATAATTATATACTCTCGCGAGAAATGTTGTATCATAAACCGAAAGGAAGGGGTTATATGAAAAAGAGGGTTAACCGCAAATTAGTTTGGGACAATACAGGTGTAAGCGAGATAATCGGAACGATTTTGATGCTCGCAATCACCGTGATCTTGTTCTCGAGCATAATGGTCTTTGTCAGCAACATACCGAGTCCGGAAAGCAAGGCATACGTCGAGCTGTCCGGCGAACTGGAGCCGGTGGACCAGAACAATTGGACCAAGGGTGCATGGATGAACATCTCGCACAAGGGCGGCGTCAGACTCAGGACCCAGTACACCACAGCACTCCTGGACATCGACGGAAGCCTGACCATCATTCCAATCGAAGACGGGTCCGGCATAGCCGGCGAGACATGGGACACCGGCGAAACGTGGACGTGGTTCATTGGTGCGAATGAAATCACTATTACGGACAGGGTTGAGATTTCCATCATCGACGAGGATGCTGGCTCGACTCAATTGTGGTCGCAGGAACTGAAGGGCGGCGGAACGTGGTTCCCGCCCATCATAATGGACATCTGGATAGATTCAGACGTGGCCACCGATTTTGCGGAACCCGGACCTATCGAATACGGGGAAGACTTCACGTTGTATGCCAGAATCATTGACCCCGAGGGCGACGACCCCGGGCATGGCCTGAACCTGAGCACTATTTGGGTGAACGCAACGAGTATCGGGAAAGGATATATTCATTTGACAGACATCAACTTCGACAATGTCTATGAGGCAAATATCACCGGCCCGCCCGGAGATTACAGCGTCGGATACTACGAGTTCATCGTCAACGCGACAGACTATGACCGTAACTACAGGGAAAAATCCAAATTGTTCCCTGTCGGCGGCGATATAGGCAACGAGCCTAACTTCGTGCTTTACCACAATGACACCCACGTGGGTATTTGGGCAGAGCCGGAAAACCCTCTCAACGGCGAGACCATAACCTTGTGGGCGACTGTGCGTAACGTCGGAATGAGCGGCTCGAACCAGCTTTCCATCGACTTCTACGATGGAGAGGAAGACCCCGGCAACCTCATCGGCTCGTATTTCATGGGAATGGGGCGCGGCCAGTCAAATGCCCACATCTTATGGACTCCCTCCGAAGGAGGGAACCACACCATCACCGTCAACATAACCGATTTGGGCGGTTTCGAGGATGAGAAATTCTACTGGGACCCGGTCCGTGAAACTTCGAACAACCTGAACACGACCACGGTTGTCGTCTTCCCGACGATTCTTGTCGTGGACGATGATGTGCATGCGAACGACCAGACCGGCGCAGACACCTCGTCATTCATGAGGGGCGCGCTGGAAAACTCCGACTTCGAGTATGATTTCACGATAGTCAGCGCCAACGGCAACGGTCCGGGCTTCGATTACGGGGATTACAAGATGCAGGAATACGACGTCGTCATCTGGATGTGCGGTTACGAGGAGGACTCCACCCTGACCGATGTGGACATCGACGAACTCGAGAAATTCCTTGACGGCGGCGGAAGTTTCTGGCTTATCGGAGACGGGCCATTCATCGAGGCCTGGACGAACCCGACATTGGACACATTCCTCAACAACTACCTGCACGTCAACGGAGTCCTTCCGACAGCCCTAAAAACAGGAGAGGACCCACCTGAGGAGGACATTGAGGGCATGACACCCCATCCAGTAACCGAATATTTTGATGGGAACCTTCTGACCCTTGTCGAGCGTGTGGGTGGCGAGAGCGACGGCTACATCCTGAATCCAGACCCCAGCGCTGACATCGCCTTCCGGGAGAACAACACCGCAAACACATATGCCATTAGTTATGATTCTGATCTGGATGCTGCTAATCCTGTCGAGGACTCGCGAATCTTCGTCCAGTCATTCGAATACTCGATGATAGACAACACTGCGGACCAGGCACAGCTGACATATCAGGTCATCAAGTGGCTCGGCAACATAACCACGAGATTCGGCCACGACCTGGCTGTCTCGGAACAGGTGGTTTCACCGACCGATATATTCTATAAGCAGCAGGTGACGATCACGGCCACTATCAGAAACAACGGGTTCGAGCCGGAACATTATGTGAATTGGTCGTTGATAATTAAAAACTCTTTGGGAGAGACCGTCCAGCATAACGAGAGCAAGGTAATCGGCGGAGTTCCAGACCCGAACGACGGCGGTCCTGTTGATATTGGTACACAACAGGACAACTCCTACACCATCACAAAATACTGGACACCGAAAGAAATAGGGGCGCACTCAATCGTTTTCAAGGTTGACCCGCAAGACCAGATAATTGAAACGAACGAGGACAACAATCAAATATCCGGCTTCCTCGAATCCGAAGCAATCAACGTTCGTTATCGTATAATGGTCGTTGATGACGATGTGGGTGGCGGTGCGGATGAGGCCGGTGAAATTATGAACGCCCTGAACTACCTGAATTACACTTACGAAGTCGAATCCGTAGCTTCTGGAGTCCAACTTACCACTGATGTTGACCTTCTAGATTATAACGCAGTCATCTGGGTGGGCGGGGACGTCGTGGACCCGTTGTGGGCCCCCGAGGACGAGAACAGCCTGAAATCCTTCATGGACCGCGGCGGCTATCTCTGGTTTGCGGGAGCGAACTGTCTGGGCAGCACGGTGGTCGGTGAATTCGAGCAAACTTACCTTAGGATTGGTACAATCACGCCTGACCAGGGTGTGCCGGCAACATTGCTGGGCGTCGACGATGACCCGATAACTCACGGCATGAAATACGAGATGGATTTCGCAAACGGAACATATGGGGACGTCATCGCTCCCATTGCCCCGGCGGAGGGTATGTTCTACTTTAACGAGGCTGGCTTGACCTATAATGCAATCCGATTCCACGACACCGACAAGAATTATAAGAGCGTGGTAACGGCATTTTCCCTCGAGAACCTGGTGGACAATGATGCAGTGTCCGAGTTAACTTACATGATCCTTCACTGGTTCGAGAAGCCAGAGACAAGGGCGGAGGCCAGGATAACGGAGCCGGACATCTGGATGTCCAATTCGCACCCGCAGTTGGGCGATTCGTACATCATCCAGGCGGGAGTCCGTAACCCAGGAGGTGCCGATGCGAACGTGCTTGTCAGATTCATGGACGGCGACACACAGATAGGCTCTGACGCGATTTCGGTAGGACCCGATGCCAAGACCACCGCCGAAATGGTCTGGACGCCGTTGTTTGCGGGCCAGAGGAACATAAACATCCACGTCGACCCGCTGAACGAAACAGATGAGATATTCGAGTGGTTCAACAACCGTGCCACTATCCCGATCTACGTCTACTTCTTCTGGGACGACATGGAGAACGGCACCCACAGATGGAGCCACGACAGCACGATTCTGCTGATAAACGGTGAGAGCGCGCTTGATTACTTCTCGGAAACCACACTGTTCACCAACATCACGACGAATTGGGATTATGCCCTCAGCCAGAATGTAACTAATTGTACTGACAACGACTTCTATCATACCTATAATTCTGCGGCATGGCTGCAGGAGCCAAAGGGAACGACGATGACGACGGTCAGGATACCGATCGACGTAGTTTTTGCATTGGACACATCTACCTCCATGGGAGCTGGTGAAATGGACGACCTCAGGCAGGCCACGAAAGACTTCATCGGGCAATTGACAGCAGAGGATAGGGCCGCTATTTACACTTACGACGGTGGATGGAGTGCCAGCGAGGCCGACCCATGGCTACGGGAACCTTATGCATACATGGACCAGACAAATCGAGATGCATTCAATACTACAATTGATGCTCCTGGCTTTGACACTGGCGGATACACGCCGTTCTACGACACCGTCGGCGAAGCCATCCAATACACTCAAGACAACATCCTTCCAAACAGACTGGAATTCGTAATCGGCATGACCGATGGAGTGTCCAACGCCGACGACGTCTACACACCGAACGCCAACTGGGGCGAGACAGTCGCGGATGATAACGAATACAGCGACACTGCTCCACATCCGAATGAGGGTCTGTTGAATCCACCGTGCATGGTTTTCACGATCGGCCTCGGTATCGGTGACGCCGCTGGAGTATTTGATGACCATGACACGGATTATCCAACGGCTCCGGGCTGGTCCAGAACACCCCCTGATTCGGCAACATATCTTGTAGAATACGACCTCTGGCATTCCGCGGACTCATCCCCTGACCCGCTACATGATGCAGGCGGAAAGTACGGTGAGAATGCCACGACAGGCGATGACAATGTCGGCCATTATTTCTATACAACGGATTCCAGCCAGCTAGGCACCATATTCCAGAACATCTTCGAGTCCATCCAGCAATCGCAGTTGGAAGGCCAGAACGTCACCCGTGCCGGCGGGCCGTTGCCACAACCGATGCTTGCTTCCACTTACACTTATACGGGTGTAACGCAGGCCACAAACGACCACTACGCATACTTCTGCGATGTCAATGAAATGCCACCAGAAGGCTGGAGACTGAATTCTAAGGTGGAATTCACAGACGCGCAATATGGGCAGGTAGATATATCTGATAACAATCGAGCCATTTCCGTTGACCCTGACACGGGTGACGAGATATTCACCTGGTCAGATATGCAGATAGCCGAGACTCCGTCATGGATAACGCAGATTGACATGACCTGTGAGATTCAGGGAAATCAAGGTACTAGATTTCAGATATGGGCACTAAACCAAGCAACGAGCACTTGGGGACAGATCGGTGGACAGACCGCTAATATCGG
>DAOVAY010000033.1 GCA_030670795.1 Methanobacteriota archaeon
AGGGCCAACATCTGGGGAATGAAGGAGCTGGGCGTAACCAGACTCATATGCCCTTCCGCGGTCGGGTCACTCAAGGAGAATTACAAGCCGGGAGAGATTTGTATTCCCGACCAGTTCATAGACCATACAAAAAATAGAAGATATACCTTCTTTGACACGGGTAAGGTCGTTCACGTATCCGCGGCCGACCCATTCTGCGAGGACCTGAGACCCATATTGATAGACATTTGCAAAGAGCGGAACATAGGCCATCACCCGGCTGGCACCTACATATGCGTAGAAGGACCAAGATTTTCCACCAGAGCCGAGAGCAGGATGTTCAGGAACTTCGCGGACATCATCGGCATGACCCTTGTACCCGAGGCCCAACTTTGCAGGGAACTGGGACTGTGCTATTCAAATATCTCGATGATTACGGACTATGACGTCTGGGCAGAAAAACCGGTGAACGTTGCCGAGGTCCTCAAGACAATGAAAGAGAACGTGGAGAAGATACAGACGATAATCGAATCGGCAGTGACCAAGTTGGCAGATAGGCCCTTTACTTGTGAGTGTAAAAATTTGGCAGCTGAGGCCGAAATGTGAGGAGTTCTCCTCCGCGCACCGTGTTGATGATATCATAATACTCGAAACTGTCGGTTTCGAGAAATAACGGTGTGCGGCATCCCAACCATAGAATACCATCTCAATTTTATTTGTGAGATAAATGAGATGGGTATCTATGGGAATTCCCAAGAAATCCTTATATATCAATATCCTAGTGAACCATCGATTATATGACTATGCCTGAGTACGTTATCAGAACTGAAGGTTTGAATAAGAAGTTCAAGAACGTCCACGCCGTGAAAGACCTGGACTTGAACGTCCAGAAGGGCGATATCTATGGATTTTTGGGTCCGAATGGGGCCGGGAAAACAACAACGATAAAGTTGATTCTCGACCTTGTTCAATCGGATTCCGGGGAAGTATACATTAATGGAATGCACACCAAGCAAGAGGGGGTGAAAGCCAGACAAGGTATCGGATTCATGCCCGAGCGCACTCAATTTTACAGAAATCTTACGGCATTGCAGACCATGGAATTCTTCGCCGAGCTCAAGGGCGTTGACAAGGCCGAGTGTGACCAGTTACTTGCAAAAATGGGGTTGACCAAGTGGAAGGATAAGAAAGTAGGCACATTTTCCAAGGGTATGGTCCAGCTCATGGGTATCGCCCAGTCATTATTGGGTTCACCCAAGCTTCTGATACTCGACGAACCGACGTCCGGCCTGGACCCGCGCTGGGCCAGGATCCTTAAGGATACTCTTCTGGAAGTAAACTCGAAAGGCACTACCGTTTTCTTTTCCTCTCATCTGCTCTCCGAAGTTCAGGAACTTTGCAATCGCGTTACCATTCTCAATCAGGGGCGGATGATTATCGAGGATACTATGGAAAAGGTCAGCGAAGGTCAAGCCCAGAAGCCGAAACTGATTATGAAAATATCCGAAGGCGCGCAGGAGGCGGTAGAGATCCTGAAGAACGCCGGTTTTCCCGATATCGAAGTGCACGGAAATGTGGTTTCCGTTCATTGCGACAGCCAGGAAAGAACTAAGGTGTTAAATTTGCTGGCAGAAGGGAACATCGTCGTGGAAAACTTCAGAACAGAAGAAGTTTCTCTTGAGGACGCTTTCATGAAATACATTGGAGATGAGAGAACAGTAGGGGGTGAGATCAATGGGGCTTGAAATCAATCCAAAAACAATATTCACAATAGCAAAAAAAGAATACATGGACAATTTGAGGAACAAGTGGATACTCGCCTTGACAATTATATTCATCATCCTGACGCTGGTAATATCGTTCGTCCATGGCCGCGGAGAGCTGACCGGGGCTCAGTTTACCGTTATTGGTCTGATGTCAATTTCCACATTGCTGGTGCCGATAATTGCCATAATGCTCGGATACGCTGCCATATCCGGTGAGGTAGAAACAGGGTCTCTGTCCGTAGTACTTGCACATCCGGTGAGAAGGTTTGACGTTCTTGTGGGAAAATACCTAGGACTCGGTTCAGTTCTGGCAACTTCTATATTATTAGGTTTCGGAATTGCTGGCATTGTAATTATGGTTGGCGATGCAAGCGATGCTGCCGGCTATCTGATATTCATATGCCTGACAATTTTACTCGGATTGGTTTACCTGGGCCTGTCCATTTGCTTCTCAGCTATCCTCAAGAGACGGGTGGCTTCGTTGGGAGCGGGAATCGGTCTGTTCTTTTGGGCGATGATAATCGGAATGGTAATCATGGCCATATTCATGGCTCAGGGCGGTGATCTATTTGACCTCGGCACCACCGGGATGCCGGATTGGATGTGGAGCTCAATGATGGTTCTGAGCCCGTCGGATATGTATCAGACAGCCACTATGCTCGGTTTCGGGCTAAGTGAATTCGCAGTTATGGGATTTCGCATATCCCTCCCTGAGTTCATAACCATGGGCAAACTGCTGGTCATATTTGCGACCTGGATTCTGGCACCGTTCTTCTACGCCTACTACTTCTTCAAGAAGAGGGACATCTGAACGTTACGGGAAGATTCCTGAGGCGGGACGCAAAACTCAATTAGAACTTCAGATATTGCCAGCCCAATGAATATTGACACCACCGAACTCGACGGAAAGACCTTCTCATGCATTGAAAATTGCGCAATGTGCTGCCTGTGCCAACCCGGACTTGATAAAGAAGAGCTGGCCGCTTTCGTAAAGGCGGGGTTGACCGGCGGTCTCACCCGGGAGAATGTCCATGGCTATGTTTCCGAAGAATCGACCGTCATAAAACTTCAAGGGGGTAACGGAGCTTGTCATTTTCTGAAGGACAGGAGATGCACTATCTACGAGCAAAGAGCGCGTTTCTGCAGACAGTTTCCGGTGCACGTTCATGCCCTGCACCGCATCCAGCTGAATGCCAACCTGTCCTGCAGAGGGGTCGGCGAGGGGGGCGACACACTGGGCAAGTTCGGGTCAGACGTTATTGCATGCATCCCGAATGAACGTTTGAACAGTGAACTGGCCGGGGTAGAGGAACGGGTTCGATGGTTCGAAGAAAGTTGCAGAGATGGATATGTTTACCAGGAAACGGAAAGGCTGAGGTCCGCGGTCGACATGATAATACCGCACCTGTCAGAGGAAAAGGGCATCGGAAGGTTGCTGGCCTTTGCCAACAGCGAGCCCGATATCGGTGAAATGCCCGAAGAGAACATCGTCCAGCTTGTTTTGGCATCCGAACAGCCAGACGACCTTGAGGATATTGCCAGAGGGGGCAACCTTGAACAGCTGGATTTGGAAGATGCTGCCCTGCCGGTGTATGTGGATGAAAAATTAAGATGGAACACTTACCGCTCCAGAGATGATAAGATCCACTGGATGATTCTTCATGAGGACGGGGCTTTGGAACCTCGGAAGGCCTTTGGCATCGAGGATATCGCTCTATTGCCGCCCGATAAGGGCGCATTGAAGGTTTTCTCGGAGTATGCCAGTCTATTGAACTCCCGCGACCCCTTCCTTGGATACGCCTATCACGTTTGCGCCAAAGAGGATTTTCAATATGACCTGATGACCGTCTACCTCGGTCTCCTGGGCACAACGATGCTGGACCTCTGGTGGCGAGCGGGTCTTGTGGGGAAAATGCTCGACGCCGTAAACTTAAATTCGCACCTGGCTAGAGAAGGCATAATAGCCTTCGACATGGGTTGCCTCGGAATGCCGACTTTGGGAGAGATCCTTTGACCCTCTAATTTATAAAAAAGATGCAGGGGGAGCGATTTGAACGCTCGAAGGACTAACCACAGGATCCTAAGTCCTGCCCCTCTGGTCCACCAGGAACAGATGTATGGTAGTTTCTACTAGCTGGCATTTGGCCAAGCTCGGGTACCCCTGCAAAATGGCGAATAGTGGTTATATGCCAGCTTAGTCTTTTTGCAGGTTTGCCCAATCGAACATCATATAATAATCTTAAGATTGGGCTTAACCGACGATTGTGTCTGCTAACATATTATCAGAGAGCAATCGTCATCTGTTTATATGTTTTACTAAGCTATTGCCAGTTATACAAATCCAGGTTCCCTACACAGATACACTTAAATCACCCCTCCATTCTCACAAACCGGCGATACCATGAAGCTCATCATAATCGGTTGTGGGTCCATAGGAAAAACACTGGCAAGAGCGTTAGAAAAGAATGATGATATCGAGACCATGTTCTTCATCGACAGAAATAAAGGCAGGGTTGAAGAATTAGAGAAGGAATGCCAGAAGGTGAAATATACGGATAATTTTGACATTGCTCTTGAAAAATCTGATTTGGTCGTAGAAGTTGCCTCGCAGTCGGCGGTCAGAGACTATATCCCCATAGCACTGGAAAAGGGTACGGACGTTTTGGTGATGAGTGTCGGCGCTTTTATGGATGAGGAGTTCAAGGAGAAGTGTCGAATACTGGCAAAGCAGAATAAATGCAGAGTATATGTCCCCTCAGGTGCGGTTTGTGGCATCGAAGGAGTGGGGGCGGCTGCGCTGGAAGAAGTGGAAGAAGTAATAATCATATCCTACAAACACCCAGATGCCCTGAGAGAGGTGGAATACATCAAAGAGAAGGGCATTGACTTGGACAACTTAGAGAAACCTACAGTGATATTCAACGGATTTGCAAAGGATGCGGTTAAACACTTCCCAAAGAATATAAATGTCGCAGCGACACTGAGTTTGGCTGGCCGAGGAATGGAACAGACCTGGGTGAGAATCGTCGTCGACCCCAAAGCAACCAGAAACACCCATCGTATAATTGCCAAGGGCAAGTTCGGAGAGATCGAGTGCTGGACAAGGAACACACCTTTCCCTGAAAATCCGAAAACAAGCTATCTGGCTGCCCTGTCACTCATATCCGCGGTAAAGAAAATCACCGGGAGCATGTGGGTGGGCGTGTAACCGAGCCAGTCAATCTTACGCGGGCATGATTTCGGCCCTTTTCTCTCATTATTTCTTCCAAAAGGCTTATAACAGCAACCATTATGTAGGGTGCACTTTCCTGGTGGACTTATATGAAATACACACGGTTTGAAAAGGCAAGGATAATTGGGGCCAGGGGATTGCAGATCAGCATGGGTGCACCAATACTGGTCAAAGTACCGGAAGACCTGATCGACCCCATTGACATAGCCATGATGGAGTTCGAGAAAGACGCATTGCCAATAACGGTAAAAAGAAGCGCTAAGTAACCTGGAGATCGGATGATGAGTTTAATAGACACTGCAACTTCCCGGAAGATACTGGACAGCCGTGGTAATGCCACAATCGAAGTCGAGATTTTGACCGAAAACGGATACGGCATGGTGGCAGCACCGAGCGGAGCCAGCACGGGCGAACACGAGGTTCAGGCCTTTCCGGAAGGCGGAGTGGATGCTTCCATCAGAATCTTCGATGACGAAATATGCGCACAGCTCATCGGAATGGATGTCACGGAGCAGAGGGTGATAGACACTCTTCTTCACCAGATAGACGGTACTCCGAATTTCTCCCGCATCGGCGGCAATCTGGCCGTTGCCACGTCCCTTGCCGTTGCCAGGGCGGGTGCTTCCTGCCTCGGAATGCCATTGTACAAGTATGTGGGAGGCGCGCTGACCGAAAAGATTCCCAAACCCCTGGGTAATCTCATAGGGGGCGGGAGGCATGCCATCGGAGGAACAGACATACAGGAATTCCTTGTGATTTCCACGTCAGACAAAGCGTCGGATAATGTGTTCGGCAATGCCAAGGCCCACATGATGGTGGGGCAGACCCTCAAAGAGAGATTGCCGGGAAGCGCAATCGGACGGGGCGATGAGGGTGCGTGGGTAGCACCGCTCAGCAACGAGGATGCCCTGTCACTTCTGGCAGACGTATGTGATAGGGCCAGCAGCGAACTGGGATTCAAGGTCAGACCTGCATTGGACATCGCAGCATCTGAGTTTTATGTCAATGGAGTGTACAAATACAAGGACAAGGAATTGAGCCCCGAGAAGCAGGTGGAGTTTGTAGCTGGCCTTGTGGAGCAATATGACTTGCACATTCTTGAGGATCCCTTGGAACAGAACGATTTCCAGGGTTATGCACGACTGACCGAAATGGTAGGTGACAAGTGCCTGGTGGTCGGAGATGACCTATTTGTGACTAACAAAGAGAGATTGGCTAAAGGAATAGAAATGGGGGCCACGAACTCGATATTAATCAAACCCAATCAGGTGGGCACGCTCACGGACACCATCGAAACCGTGGAGCTGGCCAAGAAGAACGGTTTTGAAACCGTGATATCTCACAGGAGTGCGGAAACGACCGACGACTCCATTGCCCATTTGGGCGTGGCCTTTGGCTCATATGCTATAAAGACGGGAGCGGTGGGCGGTGAGAGGATCGCAAAACTTAACGAATTGATCAGGATTGAAGAGGACCTGGAGGCGTGAATATGGACGAGACAGAACAAGAGAGTGAAAGCCAACCGCAGGAAAAAACACCCTTGTTGATACCGGAGGACCTGTACCTCAGCTCGGGCATTCACATTGGCACCCAGCAGAAGAGCGCGGACATGAAAGAATTTCTCTTCAAGGTCCGGTCGGACGGCCTATACATGCTGGATTTCAAGAAAACCGACCAGAGGATCAGGGTGGCCGCAAAGTTCATGGCCCAGTTCGAGCCCGAGGAGATGCTGGTTGTAGCCGCAAGGCAGTACGGTCAGAGACCTGTGAGGACCTTCGCCAAAACCATCGGCATGAGTTATTTTGCAGGCCGATTTGTTCCGGGCACACTCACCAACCCCAACCTTGCCGACTATATCGAGCCGAAGATACTTATAGTGACCGACCCGGCAGCGGACCAGCAGGCGGTCAGAGAGGCTCTGAACATCAACATTCCTATTCTGGGCCTATGTGATGCCAACAACGAAACAAAGAACATGGACATGGTCATCCCCACGAACAATAAAGGGAGAAGGTCACTGGCCACGGTGTACTGGCTGCTGACCAGGGAATATCTCAAGGCCAAAGGCACCATAGCCGGCGACGATGATTTTAAATTGACGATAGAAGATTTCGAGGCCACCTTGTAACTTTCAGCCTTCGGATGTACGATTTCGTCAGCCACAAACTAGTATTTCTCGGAGCGAATGGGCTTTGAGCATCATTAATTATTGTTGTAATGTGTGTGACGGTCATTCAAGTTCTGGAACATTTTTTGAAAAGAAGTTATTATCCAATTCTTGTTCATCCTTGAAAGATAATTCAAAGCTAACTATTTCCACTCCATTAAGTTCGTTTGGATTGAATGTGTGAACATCTTTTTTAATTATTTCATCCGTTCCTTTAAATTCTATTTTTATTTCTTTGACTACTACGAAATCTTTTATTACATTGCCATTAAGATGTGAAAGATAAAATTTAATCAAGTAAATTTCCAAATTTCGTTTTGATTCTGAACTAAACTCACCTCTAAGAATAAGAAATTTATTTTTTTCTTTAAAACCGAATTTCATATGGACTGGCTTTTTTTCGATTGTCACATCAATCAAAATATATGCTATGTAAAGTAAAGCAATAATAAATACGAGTTGACCAAGGGAATTTAATTCCATTGTGACATCTCCGATTTTCCATGAGAAGTTTGAAACTATCCACATTATAACAACAGGTATTCCAATGTACAAGGTGATTTTGGCTGCTTTCTTATTCATATTTTATTTCCTCTTGCCCCTATTAGTAGTACATCCCTAATTAATCTTATTGATAAAAAGTAATATCATGCTTATCGCTTCAATCTCTCCAGATACTGCCCACCACCGGACAATTATCTTCTCAATCTCTCGAGATATTGGCCGCAATTGCTGCCTATCTGATTTTCCTCCAGCTCACCTATGCTGAGTATTACCTCGAACCCCTTTTCCTCAAATTTTGAAATAAGTGCGGTCGCTGTTTCCGGCCGCTCCGGGTCGAAACCTGGCTGGACTTTATGATATCGGGCCCGATACGTCGGGTTCAGAGGCGTCAGCTTGATAAGGAAATTCTCAGGTTCGAATAATCTGGCAATTCTCTCGACATCGATTGCCACGTCCTTCATGACTACGAAGTTCAGCGTTACCTTCTTGTCCTCAGGACCACGGAACTGACGACCCAACGCTGCCATTTCCGGCAAGGCCAGGCACCTCGCCGGAATGAGGCGTAAACGGGTTTCGTCGTCTGTTGAGTGAATGGAAAATTGCAGCTGGAATTTACCACTGAAACCCGATTCTTTGACCCTCCTGAGCTCCTGGATGAAGGGGGCGCAGTTGGAGGGCGCCACGGTCGAGAAACTTATCACGAGATTGTCGTGATTCCCGTCGGCTAGTTTTCTTAAAAATTGGAGAACCGCTGGGTTCAGAGTGGGCTCGCCCATACGCGCGAGCTGTATTTTCCACAAAGTGCTCGTTACCTTTCCGCTCGAAAAACGGGCATTAGCCAGATGATCAATCTGAGAGGTCATCTCCTCCGCCGAAAGCGGGCGGGCATAATCCCCGCCTGCATCGCAAATCTTGCAAGCAATCGGGCAACCCACCGACGTCGATATAATGTTCACCCACTTTTCCTCGTGTGTTCTAGGCGGCTGGACAGATTCCACGAATTCCACATGATGACCGTCTTCCAGTTCGGCAACGTAAACCTTGGCCAGCTGGTCATTACCATGCTCAGCGACGACCCTCAATTCCGTTCCTCCAGATATTCTGACATCGCAATCGCCGCCTGCACTCCGTCTCCGACCGCCATTGCAACTTGGCCGAGATTTCCGCGGGTTGCGTCCCCTGCAACCAGCATTCTAGGTGGTGGATGGTCAATGGAAAAACCGACGAGCTGTGGTAAGACGACCTCCCGACCGACCGAGACAATGACGCGGTCGAATCTCAGCTCCCGATTATCGAGATGGACAACTGCCTTTTCATCGATGCCAGCGGATTTCACCTCCCCTTCGAGCCGAGTGATGCCTTCCTCATTGAAGGCAAGTTCCTTCAGCGATATGATCCCCCTGAGCTCAGAGCGATAGATTAGTGTTACTGAGATGTTGTTTTCCGCAAGGTTCAGGGACATGTCAATGGAGGCTTCACCCCCGCCGATTACTGCGACCTCTTTCACACCGCGCCAGCTGTCCACTTCCGCAATTCCGTAATGTAAAAGTCCCGCGTCTGCCAGCTCATCCTCCCCTGGGAATTCAGCCTTTTTTGGTGTTGTGCCTGTGCATAGGATGACACCGTCAAAATCCATTCCCATTATTGAAAAGCCAGCATCTGTTTTTCTAATTTCCTCGACCTCATTGATAATGATGTTGTCGACGTGGCTGAGGAATTGCTTCTCCATCTGATTTGCCAATTCGGAACCGCTTATACCTTCGGGAAATCCGGGGTAATTGTCCACCCGTCTGGCGTTCCAAAGGGCGCCGCTCACGCGCCCTTTCTCGTATACCTGCACTTCATGACCGTACCGTATAAGCTGTATCGTGGCGGCTATGCCGGCGGGTCCGGCACCCACAACCGCAACCTTACCCATTTCCTCCCTCCAGCAATTTTACCATTTCTTCCGTGCCCAATACATATGCAAAACCGTGAGCCAGTGCCCTGAGTGTCGAGACGTGCAAATCACGGGTCGATGTCGCGTTGGCATCTGCCATGAAATACACATTGTAGCCGTGCTGGAAGGCTTCACGAGCGGTTGTTTCGCAGCAAAGGTGCGTCATCACCCCGCAAACGATAACAGAGTCACAGCCAGCTTCTTTAAGCCTGGCATCAATGTCTGTGGAAAATGTTCCGTAGAGATGTTTGTCCAGAATCACCGCTTCCTCCGGATATCTTATTCGCGGGTCGAGCTCTGCCCAACGGTCGTCTGGCTCAAGACGTGTCGACCACCATTTTTCTATCGGTCCGTCGGATTCCGGTGAGAAATACTTTGTTGCAAAAATCGGAAATTTGGCATCTGCAAAGGCGTCCAAAAGCCTTTGAACATTCGGTATTATTTCCTCTGCACCGAGGTATGCCGGTGCGCTTATTTCCAGAAAATATCTCTGCATGTCAACGACTATCAGAGCGGGATTCTCCGGTTGTGGCGGTTTCCGCGAGCCCAGAAGACCTTCTATCGCCTTCCGCCAATCTGTTCCAGCCATTATGCCAGTCATCCATGACCCTTACGCATTTCCTGGTTTTTTGAGCTGGAAACGGTAAAACAATGCTCGCTGAGGGATAACCGTTTACCCGTTAAAAAATTTTATATTTATTCAGCCCCGTCCTTGGCTTCCAAGGCTGCCTGCTTCTTTTTCTTCCTGTTCTTCCAAATGAAGGATGCGACAAGGGCAAGTATCACGATTGTCACGATTATTCCGATGAGCAGGAAGAGGTCGCCCTTGAAGAAGTCGAGTATATCCCTACCCACATGCTGGACCAACATAGCTATCCAGAGTGCGCCGATTATCGCCCCGACGGCTACGGCTCCGAAAACCCTCCACCTGTTCAAGCCGAGAATTCTACCTATAATCGTCCCCACAAGACCGCCGCTGCCGTGCACCGGGAACATCACATATACTGATACGCCGGCGAGTGCAAAGCGCCGCCTCCAGGGTGAATAATGAATTGCATCACGGTTGGAGTCTTCCGTCCTCTGCATCCAGGGACCCAACCACGGAACCTTTTTGACCAGGTCGTAGTTCCAGAGCAGAAAGAATGCCGCTATCACGTCAACGAACGCGACCGACGCCGCGATGAGGAGCATATAACCCATGGAATCCCATATTCCTGGACCAACATAATCTGCGTGCGCCAAGGCAATGAATGCGCCAGTAATTGAAATCTCAGGCCCCAGAATCAAGAGCGTGGAGAGCATGGCCGCACCGATGACGTATCCTATATCCTTGCCAACGCCCATAAAAAGTAAAATCGTGTAAATGGCAGCGATTATGAATGGTAGAAAAAACAAAAAGATGCGCTTAGGTAAAGGGTAACCGATATCGCCCGACTCCTCGCTCTCCTTTTCGACAGGTTGGCCATTTTCTTCATCACTCATCTATCTCTCCCCGAGCTTCATTTTCATACGGTCGTTCCCCAGAAGAACCACCCTGCTGGCCTTCTGCTCGGCAAGTATCTCATAGCCGGTCTCTTCGCATATCGACCGAGCGAACCTCTGAACCTTTTCCTGGCTGGGCATGTTGGAGTTGTGCATTCTCTCCCTGGAATAACCAACAAATACGTAACCTTTTGGTTCGATGAATAGGGGATTTGCCTTTTCAATTAACTTTGCATATTCTCTCTCCCAACCGAGATTCCATCCGTCGACCAACGTATGCCTGATCACGGTACGGGTGTCAAGGCTTGGCAACAATTCCAGTGTGCGGTTCAGGTTCTGCCAGCCATCTTTCAACAAGGGCACGCAGAGCTTATTGTAGACGTCTTCGTTTGGTGCCGCAACAGTGACATAAAGTTGTCTTGGTAGAGGGTCCAGATTTTCCAAGGCCTCGGGTAAAGTGCCGTTGGTCACGAGGAAGGTGGTCATACCCCGCTTATGGCATGCCTCGATGAAGCCGCCAAGATTATCATACATGGTGGGCTCACCGGAAAGGGATATGGCTACCATGTTGGGTTCTTGGGCCTCCTTCCACATCTCTGGTTTGCATCTGTCGTCGCCTTTATAACCTGTAATAAGCTTTTTCTGACCTTCTATTGCCTCTTGGAGTATGAATTCAGGGTCGTCTTCCTTTTCTATCTCCATTTCCCCTAGGCCTTGATATCTCCAGCAGAACAGGCAGCTCTGGGTACAGTTGTTCACCGCCGGAGACATCTGGAGGCATCTGTGTGATTCAATTCCGTAAAACGCTTCTTTATAGCAGGGACGCCCTCTCAGCAACTTCTCTCCCAGCCAGTGGCACAGTTTTACTCCGCTGTGCTCCCCCACGAGATGGTAATGTTGTTTTTCCAGAATGGGCTTGATCTTCTCGTCCATGGAGATCACTCGAATTCAAACAAACTACTTTGCGTATCTGTCTGGATATCATTCTCGGTTTCGGGTTGAACTTCCTTTTCGTCGCTCTGGACTTCAGGTGAACTTTCCTCGTCAGGTCGATGTTCGCCCTTACCGATCGATTCCAGTTTTCTGAGGGCGTCGAACACGTGCCTTACTTTGTGGGAATCCGGCTTTTCCCCGAGAAGAAAGCCTACTTCTTCCTCTGTCAACGCCAATTTCTTGGTCATGGTCAAGCGGAATTCTCTATCCTGGGTATATAGAGCCCTAAAATACGGGAGGTATTCCTGCAACACAACCTTCGCGGATTTGTTGGTGTGGGCTCCCAGCTTCCGGCCGAAGGACGATTGTATGCTCCTATACCCCTTGGTGGCCGACATCTTGCGCAGCCAGCTTGGGAATGCATAATTCACGTATCCAGGATATGACCTCGATTTGGCAAGGGATACTCCACAAGACATCATATCTCCCGCATAACTCCAGAGACCATAGTATTGCTTGCGTCTTACGCGCCCCAGGAAACGGTCGGCCTTGGCCAGTACATCATATGCTGCCGCGATGTCCTTAGAATCCTTATAGGCTATGGGTATGTTCTCGTCAATCCAAAGTATTAACATCTCAGGGTTTTCATCCAGAGCCATCATGGCCTCTCTTGAGCGAAGGCAATTGCCTGTCCTATAAATCACGGCCAGCGAGTTAAATATGGTTTTGGAGGTGTCGCGGTATCCCAGTGCAAGAACGTCCTCCTCGTTCAATTTCGACCGCCCTTCCGAAATGGACTGGAGGTCGTTGATGGCCGACCTTACATCCCCTGACGATTTCTCAGATATCTTGTCTAATGCTTTATCTGGCACTGAGATGCCTTCGTTCGTTGCAATAGATTTCAGCAGACGCTTTATGCTAGTTCGGCGCGGCCTTGAGAATTTGATGCTTTTGGTGTGCTGGGAAATGACCGCTGACCGCCTCTTCAACTCATAAAAATCATTCACTATCAAGATTATGGGCTGCTTGGTGTTCAAAATAGTGGTGGCCATGGCCTTTATTCCGCCATAATCCTCCCTGCCGAACACGTTGTCTGCTTCGTCAAGTATTATCAATTTTCTTTGGCCTGTCTTAGACGAGATAAAATCACCCGCATCCGTGAAGGTTTCTCCCATTGCTCCGTGTGTGGCAACTTTTTTTATGGCTTCGGCGTTGCGGCAATCAGAGGCGTTCATCTCCACGACCTGCCAGCCCATCTCGTTGGCCAGTGCATGGGCGCAAGTTGTCTTTCCGATACCTGGATCTCCCATCAAAATTACGGCTCTCTTTTTCGGAGAGCTATCAATCCATTCTTCAGCCCATTTTTGCAACTCTTCCTTGGCATTCTTGTTACCTATCACATCGTCAAGCCTTTTGGGCCTATATTTCTCTGTCCATTCAACCATAATCCCCTTGGTAATCGCGTAATCCACTAAATAAGATTTCCATGAAAATAAGTGCAATTATTTCAAAGAGTAGACGGCAGTTTTTATATAGCACTTTCCTATACAAGGACTTACTTCCAGACCTGAAAGGAATAACTGGAGGATATATCTTGGCAGATGATAATAAGAAAAAAGAAGAGAAAGATGAGGATTTCAAGTACATCGTCCGTATAGCCAATGCGGACCTAGATGGTGAGAAACCGGCAATCACGGCTCTCACTGGCATAAAAGGAGTGGGCAGTAGAGTCGCAGACATTGTCACAAAGAAAATCGGTTACCCAAAGAACAAGAAAATCGGGCACATATCCGATGAGGACGCTGAAAAAATTGAGGATTTGTTGATTGAATTACAAGAGCATGTTCCAGAATGGTTCTTGAATCGTCAAAAGGATTGGGAGTTGGGGGATGACATCCACTTACTCAGCACCGAACTGGATATGAACCACAGAGACGATATCAATAGACTAAGAATGATACGCTGTTATAGAGGTATCAGGCATGAGAACGGCCATAAAGTAAGAGGGCAGAGAACACGCTCCAATGGCCGCACTGGCCTAACCCTTGGTGTCTCGAAAAAGAGAACCTAAACAGGATTGAGCGCCATGGGTGACCCGAAGTTCAGCAGGCGAAAATACGTAACACCTTCACATCCTTGGCAGGGCGAGAGAATAGCTAGAGAGAGCGAATTGATACGCAAGTACGGACTCAAGAACAAGACAGAGCTCTGGAGGGTCCAATCCCTTATGAGAATTTTCAGAAAGAGAGCAAGGGAGCTGCAGGCCAAAGTCAGATATGGAGATGAACAGGCCGAGAAAGAAATGGAGCAGCTTCTAAAGAGACTGGAAAAGATTGGTCTACTTGGCGGTGAGGCCACCCTGGATGATGTACTTACCCTTGATGCTGAAAACTTATTGGGAAGAAGACTCCAGACAATGGCTTACCTGAAAGGATTATCGTACAGTCCAAAACAGGCCAGACAGTTTATAGTTCATGGGCACATTGCCATAGGTGAGAGACGCGTCACCGTACCGGGTTATCTGGTGAAGCGGGAAGAGGAGGAAGATATTGCTTATCTTTCTCATTCACCTCTGTCCAATGAGCTTCACCCAGCAAGACCAAAGGACGAAATGGAAGAGGGTGAACTACCCGTTCCCCCACAAGAAGACGTAAAGGGCGAGGACGCTGATAAAGAGGCTCCAGAAAAAGAGGATACGCCTGAGGAACAACCAGAGCCAGACGAAAAAAAGGACAAAGGTAAAGATGAGACCTCAAAGGAAACGGCAGTACCAAAACCAGACGAAAAGGATGAAAGCAAAGAAGAGGTAAAAAAGGAAAAGCTAGTACCAAAACCGGAGGAGAAACCGAAACCCACCGATGTAAAGAAGGAGGCTGCCGAGGTTCCGAAAGAAGAAAAGAAAGAGACTCCGAAGAAAGAAGTCCCAAAGGAAGATACACCTGAGCCGGAGAAAAAGAAGGAGGATTCTAGTTAATGGCAAAATGGGGTATAGCTCACATTTATGCTTCTTACAATAACATCCTCATCACGGTCACGGACCAGACCGGAGGAGAGACCATTGCTAAATGCACTGGTGGCATGGTTGTCAAATCACAAAAGGACGAATCATCGCCATATGCTGCCATGAGGGCGGCGGAGCATGTCGCGGACATATTAAAGGAGAAGGGCATTGATAGCATACACGTGCGAGTGCGGGCACCAGGAGGGAATAAGGATACGTCGCCTGGCCCCGGAGCACAGGCGGCCATTAGGGCACTGGCAAGAGCGGGCCTCAAGATCGGCAGAATCGAGGATGTCACTCCGTTACCACACGATGGAACCAAGAAGAAGGGCGGACGACGCGGAAGAAGGGTGTAATTATGAAAATAACTGGCAACAACATCACGGTTTTTCATAATAAGCCTGCTGCGGAGCAGGAGGCATAGTGCTCATGAAAATCGAAAGCGTAGACTTCTCAAAGGACAAAGCCAGCTTCATTATTTCTGGGGTGGAGTTACATCACGTTAACGCGCTCAGGCGGACCCTCATTGTTGAGGTACCAAAGATGGCTATCGAGAAGGTAGAGATTCACCTGGGGTCCATCAGTGACGAGGATGGCAGAACCTACGAGAGCACCACGCCCCTATTCGATGAGATTATTGCCCACAGACTCGGAATGATTCCCATTCCGACAGACCTAGAGATGCTGAAATTACATGATGAGTGCTCCTGCGAGGGCGAGGGGTGCGTGAGTTGCGAGATAATGTATTCGCTGAACAAGAGGGGACCGTGCACCGTATATTCGAAGGACCTAGACCCGCTCGGTGATGAGAAACTGCGCCCAAAAGACCCGGACATACCGATCGTCAAACTCACTGAGGATGAGGGCATTCTCATCTATGCTACTGCAGTACTGGGTACCGGAAAACAACATGCGAAGTGGCAAGCCACCCAAGGAGTCGGATACAAGCCGATACCCGACATCACACTGAATATCAAAAAACAGGACGAATACGAGAAATGTGTTGAAGCCTGCCCGACTGACGTATTCAAATTGACCAAGAAGGGATTAAAAATCGCACATCCAGAAAACTGCACCATCTGCAGAAGCTGTGAGGAGATTTTTGACACTGGGGCAATCGTCGTTGACCCTAACACTGGACGATTCATTTTCACATTTGAGACGGATGGAGCAGTGGAACCGAAGACCGCACTCTTGTATGCACTGAATTTTTTAGAGGGCCTTTATTCTAATTTCCTGAACTCGGCCAGCAAACTAAAATAGTCGGGCGATTGCTTAGTAATCGGGGCAATTGTTTGGCATAGATATTTATAACATTTCCATTATCTCCGCTCACCCCATGGAGTAAATCAATGGCTGCACCGAAGGGAAGGGCCTCCGGAAGAAAGGATAAATGGAAGGCCAAAAACTGGTATAATCTCATGGCACCCGACATGTTCAACAGGGCCAAGATAGCCGAAGCCCTCAGCGACGAGGCTGACAAACTGGTCGGGAGAGTGGCTGAGGTAACCGCCCAGGACATAACCGGCGATTTTTCCAAGATGCACATCAAACTCAAGTTCAAGGTCAACGATGTCAGGGGAATGGATGCGTACACGTACTTCATTGGCCATGATATGACTAGCGATTACGTCAGGCGCATGACCAGGAGAAGGAAGAGTAAGATTGACACCACCGTCGACGTGACAACGAGAGACAATTTTCTTATCCGATTGAAACCGCTGGCCATTTCCGGAAGGAGGATCAGGTCATCACAACAGTCCGCGATGCGCGTCACAATGGATAAGGTCATCAAAGATTTCTGCTCCAAGAAGGCCCTCGACGAAGTTGTTAAAGCAATAATCTCGGGACAGCTAGCTAAGAACGTCGCGGTGGCCTGCAAACCC
>DAOVAY010000027.1 GCA_030670795.1 Methanobacteriota archaeon
GTGGCTATTTTTCCGAGGATCGCCGAGGCAACTGCGGTTTCGGGTGAAGCCAGATAAGTGTCTCCCGCGCCCTGTTTTCCTGTGAAGTTCCTGTTGGACGTTGAAACATGGACTTGGCCTTCGCCGGTCATGCCTATCTGGCCGGAAGCGCATCCACCGCATCCGGGATTGGAGACCACAAATCCAGCATCAATCAGGGTGTTAATGTGCCCCTCCTTCAATAGACGTACGAAGGTCTTTCTGGTTGCCGGGACAACGCATGCCACCACGCCGGCTTTCACTTTTCGACCTTTTACTAGGTCAGAGACCGATTGAATGTCTTCATACGTGCCGTTGGTGCAGGAGCCGATAAACACAGAATCTATATCGACGTCTTCAAGAGAGTTCACGTTCACCACATTATCCGGTTTGGGCGGTTTCGCAATCTTCGGTTTCAAATCAGAGATATCAATGTTAACGGTTTCTTCATAGTTTGCGTCGGCGTCCGGCCGGATGGCCTCAGAGTGACCAAAATGCCCCAAAACTTCCTGGCTAGGAACAATAAGGCCGATGATCGCCCCCATCTCAGTCGCCATTGAGGCTAACGTGATTCTTCCGGCAAGCGAAAGCCTGTCTATTGCAGCCCCGCGGAATTCTATAGCCTTTCCGAGTGCACTCTTGGTGCCCAGTTTCCCGATTATTTCTAAGGTCAAGTCCTTTGGAGTGCAAGCGTCAGGCAGTTCGCCTTCTACATTAACCACGATACTGCCCGGAACCTCAAACCAGGTCTTGCCGGTCTTGAAGACGAAGGCAATGTCCTGGTCTCCCATCCCTTGCCCGAACGCGCCCACAGCGCCCATGATATTGAGATGGGAATCCGTCCCGACCACTGTTGTTCCGGGAAAGCCCAGTCCCTCCTCAATCATCACATGAGAGCCGATGCCGGCATCGACATCGTAAACCTTTATTCCCTGCTCTTTCGCAAAATTTCTGCAAATCTGCTGATTGTTTGCATATGGAATGGTATTAGCCGGTACGTTGCAGTCGAATGTGAAAAATGTCTTTGCAGGGTCATCCACTGTTTGACCTGGGTAATGCTTTTCGAAATTTTTGACGACGTTTGCTCCCCCGAAATCCCTTGCAGACCGAACGTCGATGTCTATCCAGATAATGTTACCAGGAGCAATATCCTCTTTAGCGTGCGATGCCAGAATCTTCTCGACCAGCGTTAATCCCAAGCAATCACCGTTGGGCTTAATTACAACCTCCTTAATAATCTTGACTGAACAAAACTATTATATCTCTGGCAAAATTCAGGGGCACAGGATGGGCCCATAGATCAGCCTGGAAGATCGCCTGCTTTGCAAGCAGGAGGTCACGGGTTCAAATCCCGTTGGGTCCATCCGTATTTATTTTTAATTACATTCGATGGCTCCAACTTAGTCGCAAACAATTGCCATAATCTGCTGGTAGTTAGTTTGCTCCTCCCGTTGAGTCCATTTTTCTTTCACCAAAAACCTTTTTATACAAATTGGGATGGCATGGCTATGAAACTCTTTGGCTCGTCTGGAATCAGGGGAAAATTCAACGAGGCCATAACCCCGGAGCTCGTCTGCAGGATAGGCCAGGCCGTGGGCAATCTCTACGACGAGGTTGTAGTTGGTTGGGATGCTAGAACCACCAGCCCTCTCCTCTCCAATGCTGTGATATCTGGTTTACTGGCTGCGGGCAGCGATGTATATATTGCAGGGATGGTTTCGACACCGACGCTGGCCCATGCTGCAAAGGAGCTAAAGGCAGGAATAATGATAACGGCCTCGCACAATCCACCGACAGACAACGGTGTAAAACTCTGGAATCCGGACGGCTCATCTTTCGGGAGTTTACAGATGGAGGAAGTGGAAGAGCTATTGCTTGAAAAGGGGATTTCCAGCGTGGCTTGGGACGAGGTCGGTCACCTTCACACAATCGACTGGGCTGTGGAAAGGCACATGGACGGGATATCCGGAATAATCGGGAAACTCGAGGGCACGGTGGTGGTGGATTGCGGCAACGGAACAACATCGAACATCACTCCGTACCTGCTCAGGAGGTTGGGGTGTAAGGTCATAACGCTGAACGCACACCCGGACGGTTCATTCCCCGGTAGAAATTCCGAGCCTTCGGAAGAGAACACCCGCCTGTTGGCAAGAACGGTTGTCGAATCCGGTGCAAATATAGGTATAGCCCATGATGGGGACGGCGACAGAACCGTTGCGGTGGACGAGACCGGTAGATTCGCCGATGGCGACGCCCTGATGCCCCTTTTATCCAAACTTGAGGGGAAAAGCACCGTAGTCGTTCCGATAAACGCGTCAATGGCGGTTGACAGATACCTGGACAACGTTCAGGTGGTCCGCTGCCGTGTGGGGGACGTATATGTGTCCGAGAAGATCAAGGAGGTCAATGCCGATTTCGGCGGCGAGCCCTCGGGAACCTGGGTATTTCCCAGGAGTTCTCTTTGCCCGGACGGGATATTTGCCGCAGCCAGGTTAGTCCAAATCGTACAGGAAAGACCCCTGTCCGAATATCTTGCCGAGATTCCGAAATTCAGCGTCATCAGGAAGCGGGTGGACATGGACCCGACCAAACGCTCAGAATCAATGGATAAGATTGGCGAAGGATTGAAATGCCTTAACCCGCGGGAACTCTCCGATATGGACGGTTACAGGGCCGTGTTCGAGAATGGCTGGATACTTCTGAGGCCTTCAGGTACCGAGCCCAAGCTGAAGATAGTCATTGAAGGGGATTCGGATGAGAGCGCACAGGCCCTTTTCCAAAACGCGATGACGGTCGTCAAGGGGGTGCTGGGTTGAGAGCCTATTTGTTGGCAGCAGGCGAGGGAACGAGAATGTGGCCACTTACCACGCATATTTCTAAATCGCTCCTGCCAGTTGCCGGAAAACCATTCCTTCAGCACACGTTGGAAACTCTGAAGTCCTGCAATGTGAAAAAGGTGACAATCCTCGTAAGATGGGGCAAGAGGGAGATTGAGCATGCCTTTGGAGACGGCGAGGATTTGGGCTTGGAGATTGACTATCTCGTTCAGAAGAAGCCGTTGGGCACGGCCCACGCCATCGGCGTTGCCAAGGACAAAATCGAAGGGCCGTTCCTTTCCATAAACGGCGACGTGTTGGTTGACAAGAAGACCATAAAGGTGATATTGAACCGCTTCAAAAAGGATAAGGCCACGGTGGTGACCGGAGCACCTGTTGACACCCCTCAGGAATTCGGCGTCATCGACGAGGAGGACGGCAAACTCATAAGCATCGTAGAGAAATCCGAGCACCCGCCTTCCAACACGGCCAATACAGGCACATATCTGTTCACACCAGACATCTTCGACTGGATTGAAAAGACAGGAAAATCCCCACGAGGTGAATATGAAATAACCGACACCCTAACCATGATGGCCGCCGAACAAAAAGTGGTGTGTGAGACCTTTAAGGGCGAATGGATAGATGTTGGCCGACCGTGGGACCTGCTCAGAGCAAACAAATTCTTAATGACTGGCATGAAAGGCAAGATTGAAGGCGAAGTGCAACCATATGCCACGTTGGAAGGTGAAGTTTCCGTGGGCAAGGGAAGCCGCATACTCAACGGCGCCTACATCGTCGGGCCAGTGATAATCGGTCAGGACACGGACATCGGTCCGAATTGCTACATCAGGCCATCGACTTACGTTGGAAATGGTTGTAAAGTGGGGAACGCCGTGGAAGTGAAGAACTGCATAATTATGAACGGTAGCAAGGTTCCACATCACAATTACGTGGGCGACAGTGTCTTGGGTCAGAAATGTAATTTGGGCTCCGGAACTAAGGTGGCGAATCTGCGTCTGGACAATAGAAACATCAGGGTCAGTTTGAAGGGAGAGACCATCGATTCCGGATTACGTAAACTCGGCGTGATAATGGGGGACAATGTAAAAACCGGCATCAACGCCAGCATAGATCCCGGCACCATAATCGGCGAGGGATGTTTCATCGGTCCGGGAACCGTGGCTAGCGGTACGATTTCTTCCAAGAGCAGGGTCTATTGAGATTGTGATATACCCCGAAACAAATATATTGCACACCGGAATTCTGCCCTCGGTCATATTATGATTAAGGGGTACATTCTCATTAACGTGCAACCTGGACGGGAAATGGAAACCTACGAGGCCTTCATGAAAATAGATGGAATCCTGGACGTCACGCCACTTTTGGGGGATATTGATTTCATTATTGTGATCGAGAAGAATACGCAGGATGAAATTGCAAGCACAGTGGTCAAAAAGGTTAGGACAATACTTGGCGTAATCAGCACCAAAACCATGGTCCAGGATACTTTTGTCAAGCATTTCGAGGTATTATTGTAGGCGATTGCATGAAGATGATATTGTTGGGCCCTCCCGGGGCAGGAAAGGGCACCCAGGCACAGTTTCTCGTCGAGAAATTTGGCATACCACAGATATCCACCGGCGACCTGTTGAGACAGGCTGTAGCCGATGGCACAGAGCTCGGAAGGATAGCGAAGGAATGCATGGACGCTGGTAAACTGGTATCGGATGATTTGATACTGGCTCTGGTCGAGGGGCGGATAGAGAAATCGGATTGTGCCGATGGCTACATCTTAGATGGATATCCCAGGAACATCAGCCAGGCGGAGGCCATGGGCAAGCTGGATAATATTGACGTTGTGATAAACTTGGTTGTTGACATGGGCGAGCTGGTCAATCGGCTGACTTCCAGGAGGACGTGCTCGAGCTGTAACGCAGTATATAATCTAATTTCCAGACAACCAAAGATCGAAGGAAAGTGCGATGTCTGCGAGGGGGATTTATATCAAAGGGACGATGATACGGTCGAGACCGTGGAAAGGAGGCTGGAAACCTATAAGATACAGACGGAACCGTTGGTAAATTTTTACAAGGAAATGGGGCTTCTCAGGGACATCGATGCCAATCTGGGTATGGAAAGAACCTTCGAATCAATTTGTCAGGTCCTTGAGAAACTTTAACCTCTCAACCCATCAATACCAAATGATTTAATTGTCTTTTCCCATCATTTGTCGATGACGGATGTTACGGGCGTGGTGGTCGTCCCGAGAAATAAAACACGTTTTCTCATGGTTCGTCATGAGAAACGGGCTTGGGAGTTCCCCGGCGGGCGATTGAAGAAGGGTGAAAATCCTTTGGCCGGGGCAAAAAGGGAGTTGAAAGAGGAAACCGGCTTGAGCGGTGAGAATTGGAACCCAATAGGGAAAATAAAGGGAAATCTGGCCCTTTACACCTGCAACGTTTCAGGCCGCGGTAAGATTACAGCCGGTGAAATTAAGGATGCAAAGTGGTTCAACGTGCCACCGATTACCCTTTCCTTTTCAAGAGCCGAGGCTTTCGAACTCTTAAGGATAGCCGGAAAATCCGCCAAAGGCAGGGTTAATTACGATTTGGCATCCGAATATTTTGACGATGTACGGATAAACTTGCCGGAGGTTTTAGAGGTCTGGACAGAGAATCTTATAAAATGGGGGGAAATCAGCCAAGGTCAGAAGGTTCTGGACGTGGGCTGTGGTACAGGTCGTTACTCACTGGAGATCATGAAGCGAACCGGTGCCGAGGTTTTCGGTCTTGACAGTTCCAAAGGCATGCTTAGCAAGGCCTGTGAAAAATCACCGGGTCTTTGGATATACGCAGATGCCCAGAGACTCCCGGTTCCGGACGAGACGTATAATACGGTCATTTTGATGTTGGTGCTTCAACACGTGGACGATGAGCCACAGGCTATATCAGAGGCCTATCGGGTGCTGAAGCCCGGAGGAAAGTTCGTGGTAGTAACGGTCTCTCACGGGCGAATCAGAAGACACATGATGCGGCATTTTCCAGGCATGGTCTCCCTAGACTTGAAGCGTTTTCTTTCAATACCAGAACTCAAATGGCACATACAGGATGCCGGTTTTACCGGGGTTCATTCGCACAGGACAAAGAACACCCCCCAGGTTCAAACCGTTGAAGAGATAATTGGCAGGTTCAGAAAACGGTATATCTCAACACTGGTTTTGCTCTCTCAAGAGGAGTTCGAAAAGGGTCTGGCTATATTTGAGAAAAGGCTCAGGAAATTGTATGGAAATGAGGTGGAAAACATCATAGACCTGACTTTTTTGGAAGCCAGAAAGTCCTGATTCAGACCTCGTCGCTCTCCCTTTTCGTGAGATATTCGATGTCGTTGTAGGGCTTCACGTAGCCGGCTTCTGTAAAAAGTTTCATGGATTCCGGGCTGTCGCTTTCTATAAGGATGGCAATTATTCTGAATCCTTTTTTCTTCAGGATTTCCTCGATTTTTTTCACAAGGGCTTTGGCGATGCCCTTTCTCCGATGCTCTGGCACAACAGCCAGTCTGTTGATCCAACCCTTTCGTTGGTCATAACTTCCGATGACCAGGCCGGCGAGCTCGCCTTTGACGAAACAACCGAGGAACATGTCCGGGTCCAGTTTCATCTGTTGGCTTATTTCTTTCTTGCTGTCCCGTCCCTTCGGTTTGCATGACAGTCCTGCGCTTTCCCAAATTTGGATAATCATATTATAATCATCCGGGGTAAGCACTCTGATATCAAAGGCCAAGAGATCACGTCCAATCAAGTATGTACTCGTCGTAGTCTTCTCCGTCTATCTGGCGTTTATTCTGCTTCACGGTTCCTTTGGTTCTCGTTAATTCCATCATGCCTTCAAACGCACCCAGCCAGGCATGGCAAGCCTCTTCAGTGGTATTGCAGTCTTTCATTATGACAGTCGCGTGCTTTCCCAGTTCATCCACAAGTACCGAAAGTTCACCAAAGTCAAATGCTTCCTCATAGTTTTGTTTTGCATTTCTCAGGAGATGCTTGATATTTACGAATCTGACTAGGTGGGAGAGGACACCCAGATTTTTCACAGTGTGATTACCGGTTTTCCTGAGATATTCAATACCCCTGGTTCCCGAGATCCATTTCAGGATTCGTTCATCTATCACCACAGGGTAGTATTTCTCTTCTTTTAACATATTAGGGCTTATGCCAGTCGTTTTTATACAATCCTCAAGCCCATCCTCTCCCCACTGATGCCTTATGAAATCGAAATAGCCTAGCAAAACACCCCCCTTCAGCTTTCGCTCACTCATTTAATCACCACTGTATCGGGGAACCGAGATATATTGTTTACTGAATGGCCTATTTGGTTTATGGGTGTTTTAAGGGTTATATATCCTGAGGGGGTTGTTCCATGGGCGGAGCATCTGGCTCAAGATCTCTGGGGTCTCTTTTTCCCTTCTTCATCAACATAATGATGGCCACCACTATTACTATGATGACGATGAGAATTATAAGGATGATTAACAGCCAGGGAATATCAGAAGGCGGTTTATCGTTCGGGTCGCTCGGGTCGGTTCCTGCTAAATATTCATCGAAATTGCTTGCCCCATCCCCATCTCGGTCGGACGCAGCGTCATTGATTGTCGGATTAAGACCGTTGTTGATCTCGTAACTGTCCGGCATAAGGTCTCCATCACCATCGGCGCTTCCGGAAGCGGTGAAATTCCATGAGAAGGCCTCGAGCATTAGGACACCGGTCTCATTAGTCGCTCCCGTTCCGATGGTCACCTCATGGGGTCCATCAGTGAGATAGGCTACAGGTGTGAATGTCAGCATTGTATTTGCCGTATTCCACGAGAATGTGCCGTTGATGTCCGCTCCTGAAGCTGTGCTTAGACTAAAGCTCGCTTCGGTTGTGCTTCTGTTCATAGCCATATCGAAGGTAACCGTGACCGTTGTGGTAAGAGTTACATTCAAACCCGTTGGTGAGTGAGAGACAACTTCAGGATGATCGATTATCGTTACGTGTAACGTATAGGAAACATTGTTTTGACTGCCATATATTTCTTCATCTTCAACATAAATGGTCACAGTTTCGTTACCGATGCCTTTCGGATAAAGGAATGTTATTGTATTTCCATTTACAGTCGCATATACCGAATCAACGAATATCGTTATGTTTCCCGGAGTCTCCTCGTCATCCGGACTTATAATATAATCTTCCGACACCGTAGCATCACATGTCAACGTATTGACAAAACCTGTAAGGACCGGCTCATCATTCACAGGAGTGATTTCAACGTCCACGACGACACTGTCAGTCAATCCGTCCGGGTCCTCCACGGTGATGGTAACTGAATCATTGGTAATTCCTTCTGGGTAATTGAATATGATTGTATGACCATCAGAAAATGCATAAGGTGAATCGGTGTTAAATGTCAAGTTAACAAAGTCATCGTCGATATCACTGGCATAAGGCGTCATATCGAGAGAATAATTCACATCCTCAATGCAATAAATGAGTGAAGGCACACCAGAAAGCACAGGGGCATCATTTATCGGATTAATCGTAACCGGAATCTGTTGGGATGCAGTGTATCCATCACTGTTTGCCAACACAAGGTATACAATTCCGCTACCAAAAGCGTCTGCTTGCGGTGTGATCTGTAGGTCGGTGCCACCAGATACGCTTGCCGTGAACAGAGCGGGGTTCGAACCGGATGCAGACCAGGTGAGGTTTACGCTGTTAGCGAATATCATCTGGAAATTATAGAATACACCATCAGAAGATGTAGCGGTAGTCGCTGAATAGTCAGATGCTGTGGCCCTACAAGTATATCCTAACGATTGTGTTTCCAGCGGTACCTGATTGCCTGAGCCGCTTGTCCATCTGATCTCGATTAACAGATTGTCATTACCATTGTAATTGAATGTGTTTTGTAAGTCAAACTCTATCCATTCTGGTGCGCCAACTGATGAAATATCAAATGTTGATTCATTTAAGACTTCCACCCATGATCCTATATGATTTGCTTCGAACACGATACCAAGCGAATCGTTTGTTGAATGAGCCATCCTTATACTAAAGTCATTGTAAGTGCCTGACACAGGTGTTCCACTTGCAGATTGGAAACATAATTTGTCAATAATGCCTGTTTGATTGATGAATGTTTTATTGAATAACATTTGCGCTTTCATTTGAGGTTGTGTCGGCCAAAATGGAACGATATTATTGGTTGTCCCCTCATCGATGACGGCGTTGTCCACGACGTCTGTTTCGAATCTGATTACCGGTAAACGATTACTGCCCTGCTGGCCTACTGCCGCAGTCACATCCCATTCCCACAATCGTTTGGTGATTACGCCAGGATCAGTGTTCCGTGTCCCAATCGTAACACCTCCATCACCAATCCAGATAATATCAATGAGCAGGTTGTGGGACGAGTCATAAGTGAAGTTATCATTTAGGTCGAAGTGTATCCAAGAGTCTCCATCTGAGGAGTTTAATTCCACATTTGCTTCAGAGAATACTTCAACCAGATACCCGTTATAATTATTTGCAAATGTGGTCGTCAAATCAGATAAATCCGTATGAGCAAAGGAAATTTTGAAGTTCGAGAAGTTACCGACCACCGCAGCATTAGTTCTGTTGAAGGATATCCGTTTAATCACTCCTTCGGCCCCCACTTGCTCGGGAGTATAGAGTGCCTGAAAATGAAACTCCTCACCAAGACCTGAAGCCCCACCAAAAGGCCAATTATTATTTGTATCATCAGGACCAGACACATGCACGATACTGCCGTGCCCCCTCCCCCTCAAGGAGATGACCCGTTGAGGATCGTCCTCATCCATGACTTGGCCGGGTACAGCCGGGTCAATTTCAGTGTGATATGAGATAATTAATTTCGGTACAAGTGTGGGGTCGGTGGTGTAATCACTTGTGTAGAGGTCCACCCAGTTCCATGGGCAATTAATCGGAGTACCATTCAAAAGAAAACCATAGTTGGGGATGGCCCCTCTAACCCACGCATCCACAATTGAAGTCACGTTCCAGTTGAACCAACAATTTTCTATGGACACGTTCCGATAAGCGAATAGGGTGGTGTTGTAATCTCCACCAGGGGTAGTCCAAGGGATGCCAGTTGTCCTATTGTTCCAAGTTGCGTCATTAAACACCCCACCGGTTCCCTCGGTCCAAGACCGTGTTATCGGATAAACGGTAAGATTTACTCCGAAAGGCTGACTATTCACTGCAACACAATACAGATATAGGTCTGCTCTTAAAACTCTTTTTGGTCCGCCTGGGATGTTAAATTGGACTAATCCATGTCCCACAGCGGGTACCATGTCCGTTCCGACGCTTAAATCGGAACCATCACCATAATTTGTGTCTGGCGTGCTTGTCAGTATCCAACTATCCTTCCCCACCGTCGCATTCGGCTGTATTGTCACCGTCTGAATACCGTTATCACCGTCGCCACCTGCAACGGGACCTAAAGGGACATAAACTCCAGTCGTACCATTGGATAAACTCACCGCTGGCAGTATCATCATCGCCGTCATCATAGCTGCGATAATTAATATCCACATTTTCTTACTGGGCTCAAGGTTTTTAATCTGAAAATATTTCTTCATGGTTGCACATCCTTTTGACTAGTCCTACTAGATTTGTTTTGAATATTTAACAATACCCCCTGAGAAGTCTAGCTCCTAATTATTAATTTCAGTGGTACGGATTGCGACCGTTGGATGAATAGTCGCTACAATTCTCATTATTGTTACATAATATGTAACAAGGAAGAAGAAAGCACCCGCGTTTAAACGGGAACGTTTGAAGCAGCTGAAATAGTTTATTTCCCCAGCAATTGCCTGGCAATGACCAACCGCTGGACTTCGCTGGTCCCTTCGCCGATTTCGCAGAGCTTGGTATCGCGCAACATCCGCTCTACGGGGTAGTCCTTCGTGTAACCATAACCACCGTGGATTTGTATGGCCTTCAGACACGTTTGCGTGGCCATCTCGGAGGCATAGAGCTTGGCCATGGACGCCTCCTTCGTGAACTTGATTCCCTGGTCCTCCATCCAGGCAGCCCTGTAAACGAGCCAGCGCGAGGCCTCGACCTGCGTTGCCATGTCCGCGAGCATCCACTGAATGGCCTGGAACTTGGCTATGGGTCTGCCGAACTGCTCCCTCTCCTTCGCATACTTCACCGCCTCTTCCAAAGCTCCTTGAGCAATGCCCAACGCCATGGCCCCCACAGCGGTTCTTCCCCGGTCCAGTATGTTCATGGCTCCAGTGAAGCCCGTGCCTGGTTCGCCGATGATGTTCTCCCTCGGAACGCGGCAATCCACGAAGACCAGCTCGGACGTGTGTGTGCCCCTAAGGCCCAACTTGTCCTCGTCTATGCCGGTACTGAATCCAGGCGTCCCCTTCTCTACAATAAACGCACTGATGCCATGCGCACCTTTCTCCCTATCTGTTATCGCCATCAGCACGATTACGTCGGCTAGCGAACCCGTGGTGATGAAAACCTTGGTGCCGTTAAGCACCCATTCCTCCCCATCAAGGACGGCGGTGGTCCTCATGCCCCCGGCATCGGAACCGGCACCTGGCTCTGTAAGCGCCCAAGAACACAGCTTCTCCGCTTTTGCCAAGGATGGCACGTACTTCCTCTTCTGCTCCTCGCTGCCTCGCTCGCAGATATGGCCGAGAGCTAGCGAGTTATGCGCCTCCATGAAAAGACCGCTGGAGCCGCAAGTCCTGGATACCTCTTCAAGACCGATCATGTAGCTTACCCTGTCACAGCCGGAACCCCCGTATTCCTTCGGGGCAGTCATTCCCAACAGGCCTATTTCACCCATTTTTTGAATCAGTGACTTTGGAATGTCTCCTTCCTGGTCGATCTCCGCTGCAATGGGTTTTATCTCCTTCTCCGCGAACTCGCGGAAGGTGCTTCTCAGCATCTCGTGTTCCTGTGTCAAATTGAAATTCATCTCTTCATCTCCCAGCTAAAGCAGGGTGCCTTCAATTCAAATTCGTAAACACGATTAATAATAAAAAAGTTGGTAACGTCTAAAAAAGACTTCTTACAATCCTGCGGTCGTTCTCGAAGGTGAGGAGTTTTAGCGCCTCTTCGAACGGGGCCCAAGAATGCTCGATGAAGTCCTCCTCCGGTTTCAAATCGTCGGAGCCATCCTCGACCCTCATCAGAAAGTAGTGTACCGTCTTCCTGTAATTCACTTCCTCGGGACGCCAGTAGAAGGTATATCGCACCATGCCGATCTTTCTTTCGACATGCAAATGCTCGAGACCGGTCTCTTCCCAGACCTCTCTGAGTGCCGTGTTCTCAAGGGTTTCGCCGCTCTCTCTCCGCCCCTTTGGCAGCACCCAGGTTCCTTCGGCACGTCTCTTGAGCACGAGCACATTGTTGTCCGAGTCAAGTATGACACCACCTGCCGAGGTGACGGGCGTGGTCGGTTTGCTCGGTTCCGGTCTTCCAGTAGGTGATTGCGTGCCCATTCAGAGCACCTCCGCCGAGCTGGAGCCGTCATTGTTCTCCGATATCTGGATAACGTTGCCCATCAACTCTCTCACGTCCTCTACGTGGGTGATGAGAAATATCTGCTTAAACCTGTTGCTCAGCCCGCCGAGCGTAGAAAGCAGGCTTCTTTTTCTACTCGAATCCTGGCTGCCGAATATCTCGTCCAATACTATGAAGTTGAATCCTGTAGTGCCGTGTTTCTCCGCGATAACTTCCGATATGGCCAGCCTGAGGCATAGGTTGGCCAGGTCGCTTTCCCCTCCGGAGAATCTTTCTATCCCGTAATACGAACCCCCGTCTCTGATGGATATCTCGTAATCCTCGCTCAGCTCTATCTCGCTGTATCTGCCGTTGGTGAGGGACGCGATAAGGTCGGACGAGATGCTGGCCAATGCAGGTCGAATGCGTGAAATGAGGTGTTTTTTGAAGCCGTCCATTACCTTTTCCAGATGGCCCAACAGCTCCATCTCCTTCTTTTTCTTATCTATCTGGTGCTGAAGTTTCTTCAGCCGCTCCAGCTCCTTTTCTCCGCTCTTGATGCGCTCTTCCATCCTGCCCCTCTCCGCCTTGACGTTGAGCGTTTCCCTTTCAACAGTCCTTATCTGGCTATTGACCTCTTCCAGGGCCTTTCTGGATTTATTCAGTGTTTTGTCGTCCACCTTCAACGAGGCCAGTTCCTTCTCGATTTTGCCGATTTCTGTCTTGCTTTTCTTGATCCTGATTTGGGTATTTTTGAACGCGTCTCTGACAGGCTTAATCCTCTCAACCTTGAAAAGTTCGATTTTCCAATCTTCGAGCCTGTCTCTGAGCAGATTCTCTCTTTTGCTCAGGGCTCTGGTTCTTGCCTCGCATTCGTTTAGTTTTACCTGGACTTCAGCATTCTTTTCTTGGTCCTTTTCAAGCCGTTTTTCTATGCCTTCAACCTGCTTTTTAAACATTTTTAACAGGCTTTCATGAGTCTTGCCCAGCTTCCTGAAACAGGTGGGACATTCGCTTTCCGGACCCAAGTCGGCGATTGCCTTGATGTTCTTCTTCAGTTCCCTGATTTCCTCTTTAGATTGTTTTTGAATCACAACGAGTTTGTTAGCCTCCGCTTTCAGGGAATCGCGCTCTTCCAGAGCCTTCTTTTTCTTTACGAGTACGGAGTCCAGTTCGCCCTTTGCCTTATTCATTTTCACCTTGTTCTTCTGGACCTTCCCTTCGAGCGTCTCCAGCTTTCCGAGCTCTTTTTCCAGGTCTTTTCTCTTTTCTTCCAGACCTTTCAAGGTGGCACCAAGGGCGGCCGTCTTCCGCAGCCCTTCATCCCTCTTTACCCGGACCTTCTCCATCCTGTCGTTTTCAGCAGCCAGCTTCTTCTGGACGCTCTCCACCTTCTCCAGCTCTTTTCTCATTTTGGTCTCTATGTTGGAGAATTCCTTGTCCTCCTTTTTCATGTTGGCCAGTTCCTTTTCGAACACTCCTATTCTGGAGGTGCCGTCCTCTGCAATAAGCTCCTCCTGGGCCACACCGATGCTGGATTTGGCCAATCTTAAATCTTCTCTCAACCTCCTGATGGCCTCGTCAATGTTCTCTATCTCCAGCATGCGTAACACGAGTTTCTTGCGCATGTGCTTGGGGTGCGACGTCAGCGCGTTCAATTCCTTCTGCCTGGCAAAGACCGAGATGAAGAATGATTTGTGGTCCATGCCCAGGAGGTTCTCCACTGCCTTCGCCACCTCATCCGAGCCTCTGGCCAGGAGTTTGTTTCCGGCGTGAATGCTCGCGGACATGGTCAACGCCTTCCCTTTCATGCTTCTCTCTACTACATATCCCGTGTCTTCGAAATCAAATTCGACTTTAACCGAACACGGGTCGGTGCGCGCGCTGCCTTCACGTTTTATACTCTCCTTGCCGGTGCGCACGATTTCGGCCTGATTTCCATACAGCGCCCAGGCCACCGCCTCCATCAGCGAGGACTTGCCAGCACCGTTCGGACCCATTATCGAGACCATTCCCTCGGGCACTTCCAGTTCGGCCGATTTGAACCGCCGGTAATTCTTGAGAGAGATGAGGCTCAGTTTCATTCGTCACCCCCCGATTCCTTCAGGTATTCAAGCCCCCTTGACTCGACGGACTTTCGGCTTACACCCTCTAACGGCACTTTAGCCAGATATGAAACAAACTCTCTTTCCAAGGAGTCGAAGGCAGCGGTCGAAGACGCGACCTTGTGCTCTGAATCTTGCATGCTGGCCCTGAGCTCGTAATGAAGAGCCGATGAGGACCGTTTCCTTATGCTGGCCAAGTTAAGAAGATTGAAATTGTGCCTGTTCACGTTTATCAACTTCTGACGGACTATGGCACCGTCAATTTTGGCCTTCTCGAGGTTCTGCTTGATTCTGCCGGCCATATCATCGGGGGACAATCTCTTGCAGTCGATGATTTTGAGGTCGAGCATCTTCCTGACTTTCAGTTTGTGAAACTTCCAATCCCCTTTTTCAAGGTCGACCATTACGAAGCCCTTGGGCTGTCCAGCCTCCCCGAAACCATACCTCTCGGTGGAGCCGGCGTATACGGCCGATTTTGTCACTTCACAATGTTCATGATAATGCCCGAGCGCCACATAATCGAAGCCCTTCTTCAGTTGTTTCGTCGTGGCCAGTTGCTCGTTGAACTCGTTCATCCTGAAGACGCTGAGGCCCACGACCCCGGCGTGCAGCATCGCCACATTATAATTTAATTTCTTATCCGGCTTCATCTTTTTTATTTCGACCTCGAAAATCGGCTTCTCCACGCAATGAGGCAATGCGTGAACCTTGAGATTTTCAAACTTGAATGTCTGATACCTTCCCGTATAGGCCAGATGCACGTTGTCTATGTGCTCCAGCACCTTGAAAACGCTGCCGGTTTCCCGAAGCCGCGGCGTGGAGTGATTGCCCGAGATGAGCACCATGGGGATACTGGCATCGGAGAGCCTCAGAAGCTGCCCGATGACGAACGAAATCGCCCGGTTGGACGGGCGCACGGAATCGAAGACGTCGCCCGAATGAAGCACAACGTCCGGCTTATTCTTCAAGGCGAAGTCCATCACCTGCTCGAAGGCATTGTAGACGTCCATCTCCCGCTGGTTGTAGCCGTTTTCGTCCAGCCTGTTGTACGCCGAGTACCCGATATGGGAGTCGGCCAGATGCAGTATCTTCATTAATTCACCGTCAGAAGAACGATTCATCCACGTTCTTCACTTTATTCTCTCTCTTGCCGAGACTGGCCAGGTAATTTTCATAGAGGTCGACTTTCAAGGGAAGGGCAAAAGGCGTGTTCGGACCGGTAATCAGGCCTTCGCCGGTCATGAGCGTCTGAATCTCGTAATCCAGCTTGGAGATGTCCTGCCTCGCCGACGAGGTCAACCGTTCCCTGTCAAGGCGGTCGGCCAGTCCCATCACGACCAGCGTGTTGAATTGGGATATCACCTCCGTGTCAATCAGTTTCGGCTGCTGGCTTATGGCGCATAGCCCGGTCTTGAACTTCCTACCTTCGCGGGCGATCTGTTGGAATATGCCGCCCCAGGCCCGGCTGAACACCCTCTGCGCCTCTTCCAGCGCTATCAAGCACGGCGGGATTCCTGCAAACGCCTCCTTGTCCCTGAACAGATGCGCGTTCCTTTCAAAAACCGCTCTGGCTAGCACGCTGCTGATGAGCAGTTCCTCTTTCTCTGACGCGCCGGAGAGGTCAACGAGTACCACCTCGCCCTCATGCAGCTGGCTGATCACCATCTCGGTCATCGAAATCCTGGGGTCGCGGACTACGAATCCCGAGTTGGCGATGACCGCCGCCCTCCTCTTAACTACCCCGATGCTGCCTTCGAAGAATTGCTGGTTGAAGTCCTCGAACATTTCATGAACGTTGGTGTCCCAGATGTAGTCCAGCCATTCCTCGCGTCTCCGCGACAGCACAGCGTTCAAAAATTCAATTTGGGGCTCGGTGAAGGGCCATAGGTTCTGCATGTCCCGGACACGTATCTCGCTGGTGGATATGCGTACATCGGACGCGTTGCATTCAACGTCCCTCGTGGCATAGACCCTGAGGTTTTCCGCCCTCGGGTGATGAATCAGCCCCTTAAAATCCGCTTTTCCGCCGTCGATATATTCGCCATGCGGGTCCAGGACCAGAAGGCCGACATATCCATGTTCGAGCACCGAACCGGCCAGCCGTTTCATGAGATTGCTCTTTCCCATGCCTGTCGTGGCGAACACGCCCATGTGCTGGCATACATACTCGGAATCAACGCCTATGGGAACCTCGGAGATCACTCTCTCGCCGCTGCGCAACGAGCCCACCTTTATGTCCCCGAGGTATTGCTCAAGAAATTGATAATCATCACTATTAGCATGCCTCACCTTCGAGAAATGGGCCGGAATGGTCTTAGGGCTCTTGAACCGGACATTGTCCCCGACACCGTCCAGATAGCCCAGGGGGGCGCAGATCACCTGATGATATAAACGACGTTCTTCGTCATAAATCGTGTATTCGCGGTCGTGGGCATCGCCGTCCATGAAGGCGCCGGCGGTTCTCGGGGCCCAGCCGGATTCTCTCGCTTCCGCACCGTGCTGTATGTTGATGACCCTCATCAGAAACCGGCGACCGCTGTTCTCGTCCAGACCGACGAGCATCTCCCCCAGGAACACGTCCTGCGATTTGCGGGACCTGAAGACTATCTCGGTTACGTCGCGGCCCGTCACCCGCCCCAGGAAAATGTTGTCCTCTAACTTCTTCTCTTTCATCCTCGTCACCTGTTGATGTCCAAAACATCATGAAACTCTTGAAACGTCAGATGCCAGCTCTTTTGGTCCATGCCTTCCTCCAACGCCCTCATTCTCAGCAGATGCCGCAGCTCCTCCGCCTCCGAATGACTAAACGCCACATCGTTGTGCACTCTGGCCAAGGGATAGGGATATCCGACATATGTGGGGTCGTTGCTCAGCGCGGCCAGCTTTCCCAAGGCTTCGGTTTCTTCAACACCGTCTGGTAGTGCCAGGTCAGTCCTGAACACGTGCCCCGAGTACGGATGCAGCTTTGCCACAAAGACCTTTCCGAATTGCTTCTCCGAATATGCGGTGCCAATTTGTAAAGGAAGAAACCACGCCCTCTTCGGATGAAAATCCTCGCCCAGCATCTGGACCTTCGGAATCAACGGGGCGCCGCTGTGCGTGAGCATGCTCCTCTTGCTGATGCCGCAGAGTATTATCCCCTTTTTCGCCGCGTCCTTCACGATTCGCCGGAGCATGTCCTCAATCCCGGTTATTCCGGCCCAAAGAGCACCGTCGAATACTAACACCGAGCCTGGGGCTAATCCATCAGCCAGCATGGCCTCCACTCTGCTCCACTCGAGGAGTGTCCTGATGCGGCCGACCGCCTCCTCCAGGCCCATTGGTGAATCAGGGGGCGAACCTCGGACAGTCTTTTCGTAAAATATGGAATAGGCCTTTCGAAGGCTGCCCAAGGAAATGTGGAATACGTGCAGCTCCGGATTCCTGGAACTCTCCCTCTGAAATTCGGCGCCCTTGAAAATTGCTTGACCGACCCTAACGCTGGCAACCACGAAAGAACCCGCGTTGAGGAGCGTGGCGCTGCCGCCGTCCACGGCCATCATATGGAAATCCTTATCGACTAGCTCGAAGAATTGGAAGGATTCGGGAGAAATATCTCCGCGAACGTTTATCACGCCCCTTTCGGCAAGCTCACCCTCTTCCGGCTCTTCGACGGCGATTATCTGAGAAATAACATTTTCAATCTCGTGCGAACTTAATCCCCTGAGCATCGATACGAAAATCGCACCAGGATACTTAAGGATTGAGGGGAGGGCAATGAAAGTATACCCAAAGTATATTTATCCGTTGCACATTCAAAACCGTAATGAAGCTGCCGCCAGCACTGGCGAAATTAAGCCAGATTAAACATGCCAAGATAATCGGTATTATTGTCACACTTCTCATCGACATCACCTTTGTTGTGGGATTGATTTACATCCCTTCGCAGGCCCTCTATCTTGTTTTGATGATAGGCACGGTGGCCGTGACCTTCTTTGTGCCTTACCTTTTCGGCATCAGGGACGGGAAGAGACTGGCCCTTGTTGGAGTGATAATATTCCTGGTGATAGGCGCCATAAACGGTCCCCTAGTGGTTCACACCATGTATTGCGATGCAAAGTATGAGCATGACAATCCGCCCTTTGCTATATCTCCCACCGACAATGCGACCGGCGATTATCTGGCCAATTCCGATCCCACCCTGGACCCTCTTATTGGAGATGCCGGAGGCGCGTACACATTCAGTATTTGGTACTACTCCAACAATGCAACACCTACCGGTCATGTCAATTTGCTCTATCGTAAATCTCTGTTCCTCGAACTGGTGGTCAAGGAGATGGTTCCGGCAAACAATACGGATACGGACTACTCTGACGGCAAGCTGTTCATCTACGAAAGCACGTCGACCGATTTTGACAGAGGCATATTCGTACACACATTCGAACTGAATTTCACCACGAGGAGCGTGTTTTTCCCGGGGGGAGACCGGTGGCTGTACGGCCCAATGAGCGGCGATGAAGTCTCTCAGTACCCATTCTATGCAGGCGTAGGGGCATTGTCCATGTTCTGCAACATCGGTCTTCTGTTCATCATTGTGGTCCTTCTATATTGGTGGCTGGGCTCGGCCAAGCAGAAGAGAAAACAATGGCAGGAGGCGATGGTGACGGAAGGAGAGACGGAAGATGACACTTCCGATGAGAAGACCATAACTGCCGAAGATGCGGATGACGGCGATTCTGATGAATCGGCGGATTCCGGCGAATCAGCGGATTCGGACGAATCCGTGGATGACGAGGAA
>DAOVAY010000018.1 GCA_030670795.1 Methanobacteriota archaeon
GCTTCAACACTTATTGTTCAAAGAACTCGACCACGATGCCTTGATTATGACGTCCGGAAACGTTCCCGGCGAGCCGATGGTCATCACCGACGAGGGCGTGCTCGACTTGAGCACGGACTGCTATCTGGTGCACAACCGAGAAATCATTAACCGAACCGATGATTCGGTAATAATACCATATGCTGGTTCACAATTTTTTATTAGAAAATCCAGGGGGTATGTGCCTGACCCTATACCCCTACCGCACAATAGGATCTTAGTGGCAATGGGCGCGGACATGAACTCCACCGGCGGCATTTCCATCGGCGGCAAAGGAATATTGACCCAGCATATCGGCGACGTGAACCATTATGAAACCGCCGAGTTCTTGCTGAGTTCTGTCAGGCATCTGATGAAATTGTATGGAATTGAGAAACCGGAGGGCATTATTGTAGACGCGCATCCGAGATACTCCAGTCGTTCGGTCGGAAAAAGGTTGGCCGAGGAGCTGGACACGAAAATAATCGAAATGCAGCATCATGTCGCACACGGGTATGCGTTGATGGGCGAACATGGATTTGATACCCTCAAAGTGTTGAGCTGCGATGGCACTGGCTATGGCACGGACGGCATGGTCTGGGGCGGAGAGATTTTGGATATTGACCGGGACGGTTATGAGCGTCTTGGACATTTGAAATACCTCCCGCTTCTCGGGGGAGACAAAGCTGTCGAGGACCCAAAACGCGTGGTCTTTGCCATCACGTCTTTGCTCGGCATTGGCCAGCCCTATTTCGCGGGTACAGAGGAAAAGGTACTCGAGTCCATGATCGGGAAGAGCGTGAAGACCAGTAGCACAGGCCGTATTCTAGATGCTCTATCATGCTGGCTCGGTGTGTGCGAGAGGATGACATACGACGGCGAACCGGCAATGAAACTGGAGTCATACCTGAGAAGAGGAACCGTGAAATACCGATTTGATGCACTAGTGAATGACGGAATCATAGATTCATTGGAATTATTCAGGCAGTTAAACGAGATAACCGACCCCGGAGAGAAATTGAAGGGGCAGAAGATTGCAGACCTTTCCCACAGTTTTGTGGATGCCCTTTGTGAAGGAGTCATAGAAGCCGCCGCCCCCACAGACATGCTGGGATTCACCGGCGGCGTATCCTACAATCTTGTGATAAACGACATTCTCAAGAAAAAATTGGACGAGAGAGGGGTAAAACTCATAACCCACAGGCGCGTGCCCAATGGCGACGGAGGCATCAGTTTCGGTCAGCTCGTAGGGGGCGTTTAGATGTGTCTGGCAATTCCCGGAAAAATAATCGAGATAACAGATGACAAAGCGACTGTCGAGTACGGGGAAGGAGTGACGAATCAAGCCAACGTTACCCTTGTGGACGTTAAGGTCGGGGATTACGTGCTCGTGCATGCGGGGTTTGCCATACAGGTCATGAGCAAAGAGGATGCAATGGAAACGCTCGCGCTCTGGGAACAGATATTGGAGGCCGAGGGTGAAGGCTAATGCACGAGTTCTCTGTGATTTCGTCGATAGTTGACCTTATCAAAGATGAAATGGGGAAGCACGATAATCTGAATTGCGTGAAAGAGGTGGTCTTGGAGGTGGGCGAACTCACGTTTCTCGGACGAGAGGCGCTTCAATTCGGCTTTAAGGCTTTGACAGAGTCTTCGTCCAAAATAAATTCCGACGGCCTGAAGATAGTGCTGGTAGCGGCGAGCGTGAAGTGTAAGCAATGTCAATACGAGGGCCCTATGAAATTAGATAACACCGAGGAATATCACGTTTCTATACCCATATTCGCCTGCCCATCTTGTGATGGCGCAATAGACGTGGTAAAGGGCAAGGAATGCGTAGTCCGAAACCTAGTTCTGGACCTGGAGGATGACTGAATGTTCGAGCTCCGTGACAAGGAGATGGCGTCCAAAATAATGGGCAAGCTCCGTTCTCTCGACCTCGACATAAAGATCATGCACGTGTGCGGCACGCATCAGGACACGCTTGTCAGATTCGGCCTCATTGACATGCTGACCGAGGCAGGCGTCAACGTGCGCCAGGGTCCGGGTTGTCCCGTCTGCGTGACCACGCCAATGGAAATAGAGGAATCGCTGGCTCTTGCGAGAGCGGGAAAGACGGTTGCCATATACGGCGACATGCTTAAGGTGCCGAGCGAGACCGGCTCCCTGTTGACGGTGAAATCGGAAGGAGGGGATGTAAGACTGGTCTACAGCATTGCCGATGCCGTGGAACTGGCAAAGAACATCGACAACGATATGGTATTCATCGGAGTGGGCTTTGAGACCACAGCCCCATCAACTGCCAGCACCCTGCTTTCAAAACCACCTGACAACTTTTCCGTGTTGAGCTGCCACAGGACCATACCGGATGCGCTTCGCATTTTGGTTGAATCGGGAAAAGTCGAGTTAAACGGCCTGATAGAACCGGGCCACGTCAGCGTCATCACGGGTTCAAACATGTACGAGTTTTTATCAAGAGACTATGGGATTCCGCAGGTAATCGCCGGCTTTGAACCGCTGGATATGCTGATGGGCATATACATGCTGGCCCGCCAGATAAAGAAGGGCGAAGCCAAGGTAGAGAATTCATATACACGCGCTGTAACACCCGAGGGCAACATAAAAGCCCAGGAAGCCATGGCAAAGGTCTTCGAGCCTTGCGATGTTAAATGGCGCGGGTTCCCTGTCCTGCCAGGCACCGGTCTGAGAATCCGTTCTGAATATGAAAATTGGGACGCCCGCGTCAGATACAAGGACATTCTGGAGCCCATCTGGCAGAAGGAATTCGAGGAACCGGCGGGCTGCAAATGCGGAGACGTTCTCCGCGGAGAACTCGACCCGGCAGACTGCCCCCTTTTCGGAACTAAATGTACACCGACCAACCCAATCGGACCTTGCATGGTGAGTGCGGAAGGCGGGTGTACGATCGAGTATAAGTACAGACGTTAGCATATCCTCGGCACCGGGTCTCCGACCGGTGCCTCGATAATCCTCTTTCCCCCGACAACTGTTTCTAAAACAACTCTGTTGACTTCGTCACTGGCTTTTCCAACAACTACCGCGTCATTGCCGTATTGATTGCCCCGGATTGTCTTTAGAACGTCCTCTGTAAATTCCGGGGCAATCCCAAGTACGAATTTCCCCTCGTTGCCGACTTCCAGGGGATCGATGCCCAATAGTTCGGACACGCTCCTGACCTGCTCGCCTATCGGCAGCTCATCCTCTTGAATTATAATGCCGACCTTAGACTTGTCCGACCACTCGTTCAGCGTATTGGCTATTCCCCCTCTTGTCGGGTCCTTGGCAGCCACTATTCCGCCCATGGCAAGGGCCTCGTCCATAAGTGCGTTCAAAGGAGCATTGTCGCTTTTCAGCGTGGTCTCGAATCCATATCCCTCACGGAAGGACATCAGGGCGATTCCGTGGTCGCCGATTGTTCCGGTGATGATGATGTCGTCCCCCGGTTTCAGGTTGCAGTCCTGCAGCCACTTTTGCGTTCGGCCAGTTTTTTCCTGTAAAATGGAATTGTTCTTTTTCAGGGATTCGCTCATCTTGCCTATGCCGGACGTCGTAATCATCATCTTGTCTATTGCGCCTTTTTCAACGACCTTTGTATCGCCGGCAATGACGGGCACGCCGCATTCGGTGCATGTCTGGCCTATGCTTTCCATGACCTTTCGAATGGTTTCAATCTCTAATCCGTCTTCCATAATCAGGCCCAGTGAAAGTGCCACAGGTTCCGCGCCCATCGCTGCAATGTCGTTCACTGTTCCGGCTATGGCAAGTCTGCCGATATCACCTCCGGGATAGAACAGTGGATTCACTGTGTGTCCATCCGTTGTGAAAACAATGTCATCGATAACGCCGGAGTCGTCCAGCTCTTTCAGGCCAATTTCCGGGCGTTCGTCCTTAATCGGAGACAGAATAACCTCGGTTAACAGTTTCTGCATGGCCTCCCCGCCGGCCCCGTGCGTCATGTTTATTCGTTTTGTCATTGGGCGAGGATTGGGCTTTGCGTATTAAAATTTGCTACTTGTATACTACCTGTACTATTAGTTAATATATACTAACTTACCAATTTAGTAATTGCTTCGAAAACGCATCCGGTGATAAACGGTTGCGGCTGAAGCAGAAACGCCTTCGATGGGGGCACAGCGTCTTCAAAGAAGGCGGAGGTTGATAAAATGAAAAACCAAAACGAAAAAAATGATACGCAAAGCAAAACGAACGAAATGATGAACCTCCAGACCATCATTGTGGTGGGCCAGTGCAAGGGCACATACGTGAATGAATCTGTCAAGAAGGAATTCGACGGCAAGATTTTAATGACCACGCGCCCGGACGGTGCCGTGATAGTGCACAACCTGAACACGGGCGTTCGCCCGATCTGTTACATAGACAGCGGTGCCGAGATAAGCCTGTCCAGGAATGTGCTCGATGCCGAAATCGAGGTATTCGCCACCACTGAGGACGGTCAGCAGTTGACACTTCAATTCACCGAGGTAATGGCAATGCAGGGTGTTCCTGCAAAGACGCAGACGTCCAGTCTCGCACAGTCTGTATTGAGGTGTGTGTTTGACATGGGCGGCACATACGGCCGCACCACCGTAGCCCGTGTGTTAACCGGCTCGGTCTCGAAGAGAGTGTTGACAATTAACATTGCCAAACTCAGGCAATATGGCATTGCTAAGGGCACGTCCATGAAAGAGGTGCTGAGTCTGATTGACTGGCTCATCGAAGAAAACTACATCGCCTATGCAGAGGATTCAGAGTTTCCTGTAATTGTCATCACCAGCAAGGGCCTGGATGTCCTGGCTGGCGGTGACGAATTGCCGGTAGAGGCAAAATCCGACCTGAACATCGAAGAGGTCGAGAGGCGCAAGGCGATCCTCAAGGAATGGCGCGATAAGAAATCCGAAGAGATTGGTACGCCCAAGTACTTCGTACTACAGAACAGGACCTTGAGGGAGATAGCCAGCAAGGACCCGGAAACAGTCGAGGACCTTCAATCCCTCTACGGCATTGGAGAGACAAAGGCTCAGATGTACGGCGATGAGATACTCGACCTGATCTAGACCACGACAATGACCAGTGGCCGTTCGGTCACTGGCCTTTTTAATTTTTTTATTTAAAATAGTTGGACATCTGGTCCAACAACTCACTCTTTTTGTAGGGGGGTAAAATCAGATAACCGGGATGCCCAGTAAGATCAATGGGCGGCTTCCTGAATTCTTTCGGAGACATAAAGCCGGTTTTTCTGAAGAATCTCTCCGCCTCGGGCGTCAGGGGTTTGGTGATGAGGTAGCCTACACTTTGCTGTGCGCCTAAAATGACCAATCTGTAACCTATTTTTTTCTGTCTTTCAGGAGGAATGGTCTCGATCGCCCTCAGCACCCAGACGGCCATGCCGTCGAGAGCAGGCTCCTCCAACCACTCTTCGATGAACACCCAGGAGACCATGTCATGACCCTTCACTGCAACGATGAATATCGGGCGTGGGAATTTTCTGAGCCAAATCTTGAACGTCTTTTCATATCCGATAATGCCCAAGCCTCGAAAGAACTCGAAGCCACCGCCCGAGTACTGCCCCTCCTCAACCCCAACGATACGGAACTTGCCGATGTCGGAAGCCTCTTCGAACTTGTGGAATATCAGGTCACCGCCTTTTGCCAGTTCAATCACTCGCTCACACATCCACCCTGCAGGTAGGGAACAGTCGCCCCAATAACCAGAATACAACATAAGTTTTGCTAACCTACGTTGTTGATGCCTTTGGTCTTCCTTGGATTATTTAGGTAAGCGACCTGCTGTAGCTGGGGAGAACCTTATTCTCCTACCGCTTATTGTGTATAGATACACCTCTACATCCGGATATTTTACTCTGTGTACATCACCCAGACGTCCGCGTTGTTCCTCAGTATCATGTTTAGGTCAGTGCTAGAGATCTGTGCCTTTTCGAGCAAGACTGGCAACCATTCATCAGGGGAAATCCTTCTGGTCCCGTCCTCCCAGACAGCGGCGATCTGCGCTATTTTTAGGATTTTGCCGGCGATTTTTATGCGCTCGGCCGCGGCGTTTCTGAATGTCTGGTGTATGATGCACATGGAGTTAATGGTTCCCGGCTTGTAGACGGAGTTATAATACTCGGCAACGTCCGTGTGAATCTTAGAGAACGTGCCTATCCGCTTTGTGTATTCCTGCCATCCCTTGGTAAACGGACACTCTGTCGTTATTGCACAGTGAGGCGTGATTGTAATCACATCCTCGAACGCTGATATTATGGAATTACCCAGCACAAGGGATTCCAGGAAATCGTCCCAGGTGGCGTACTCTTCTTCAGGCATGCTTTTGGCCAATGAAGTTGCCAGGCTGACGAGGTAGTTGTTCATTCCGCTGGCACCTTGTTTGTCCGCGATATCCTCTAGGAACAGACAGGCCGCGACGTCAACGAACGGGTTATCTGCGATCAATCCTTTTCTTCTTTCTGCCATTCATTTCACCTCCTACTCGTCCTCCTCTTCTTCGCCTTTGAGTCTGGCGCCTCTCATCAGGATAGCGTAAACGCATGCATAGTTCCTCAACAGACTTCTTACGTATTCCGGATTTATGCCAATTTTTTTCAGGCTGTCCTCTGCGATTTTCGTATCGCCGGTGAAGCCTCTGTTTGCCAGTTGTACGCAATCCAGTGCCTGATCGGCAATGGATATGTTCTTTGCAACCTCTTCTCTGAATCGCTGATGGATTACGCAGAAATTGCAGACCGCGGTATCGCGCACGCTGTTGTTGTACTCTTCGGCGACGGCACTGTCTGCCCTAGGGAGCTCTCCTACACTGTATCTTATTCTCACAATTGTTGGATTGAATACACATGTTTCGAGAGCGTAGATATACCCTACAACATCACCGTCTACGTCCGTTATGGCCAGGTCAGTCAAGGCGGTAACGCTTCCTTCTATTGAAAACGCGGTTCGGCCTTCCCTCAACGCTACGTTGAAAGAGGGCCATCCCATATACGCTTCCTTGCCCATTCTCTTTGCCAAGCTTTCTCCTACTCTAGCCCAGTATTGGATGGTGCCTTCGACACCAGCCTTCTCGCTCATGTCTTGGATAAGCGAGACCAATGCTACATCGAGCATTTCATTTCACCTCCTTTTTATTCTCATCCTTCTTAGGTTTTCCCATTTGTTCGACCTTGATTTTTTGATATAATGTGAGCCTTCCCTTCGTGACAATTCCCACATAGCCAGAGTCTATTAAAATACGGAGAGCACGAAGAACGGCAGTATAGTTCATGTCCTTTCCCACTCTGGACTGGATTCCCGACCTAGTGAGCCCGTCTTCGGTTATGACTTCGAGGACCCTTTGCTCGTCCTCTGTCAACTCCTCAAGACTTTTTATTACGCTCGGTGGGACAATATCTTCCTTCGGTGGTTCTTTTTCCGCCTCTTTCTTTGCTTCGTCTTTTTTCTTCTTTTCCGGCACCTTCTTTTCTACCTCTGGAGCCACGTCCACTTTCTTTTCGGGTTTCTTAGGCTCTTCTTTTGGTTTTTCAGGCTCCTTTTCTTTTACCGCCTTCTCAGGCTTCGGCTCTTTTATCTCTTTTTTCTTCTCTGGCTTTACTTTTTCTTCTTCTTTCTTTTTCTCTTTTGGGGGCTCCTTAACTTTCGGTTTTTCTTCCTTCTTCTTTTTAGGCTTGGGTTTCGGGGTTTTATCTTCTTCTACCTTCTCTTTTTTAGCCGGTTCCTTCTTTTTCTCCGCCTTGGGCACTTCTTTCTTCTCCAGCTTAATTTTATCGCTCAATTTCTCCTTAATCACTTTATCTGGTGTTAGATATTTTACCCTCTTTCCAACCTTCTTTTCAATCACCTTTTTGTCCGAAATCAATTTTGAAATTGTATCCAAAATGATATTCTCTTCCAGACCTGTCTCTCTTACCAGGGCCGTCTTTGAACTTGCCCCTTCAGACACGGCCTTTAATATGTCTTTTTCCACCTTCGGAGGTATCTCTTCATCTTCTGGTGCTGCCTCTTCTTTCTCTATTTCCTTTGGTTCTTTGGGTTTTTCTTTCTTTTCTTCTTTTTTGACTTTGGATGCAATCTTCTTATCCATCTCAACCTCGGCCTTTAACACGCCAATATCCCTCATGAGAGAGGCCTCTCTCTCTTCCCAATCTTGTAATTTAATGTTCAAATGCTCTATTTCCGAGGAATCGGCTTTGTTTGTCAGAAGATTGCTTTTTATGTTATCAAATTCCTCCCGCATCTCAAGGTTCATGTTATTGACCTGTGCGGAGAGTGCGGCCAGCATTTGATTAGATGACTCCTGTACTTTTTCTAACCTTTCTAACTCTTTTGTTAACATCGTAGCTCGATCCACCGCAAACTCCTGACTTTTGACTTTGATCATCGCCCTGAAATTCTTTGCCTTATGCTGTGGCAGGTTATCCAGCAGACGGCTTAGAAGCTCATCGTAAGTGGTTTGGATTTGTTTTGCAGAAATGAGGTTCGCTTCAATAGAATATGCAAGATCATCCGTTACTATCTTTCGTCCATCAAACTTGAAGAGCTCGCTCCCACTGGTCTTCAACCGCACTTCCTCGAGCGCCTGGCTGGATATTCTTTCCGCATCCTGGTTTCCAACAGCTTTTATCAGTTCCATTGTTAGGTCGTCCAGGGTTGCCTGATAAACTATTTCCAGAATAGTCGGCGGAATCTTGGAGACGTTCAAGTGTTCGCCGAAACCGATTTCGTCCATGATCTCAGCGATTTTTTCCGAGAATTTTGAAATTTCTCGATCTATTCTCTTGAATTCCGAATCAAGGTGAAAACCATCCATTTTTGAGGTCAGTTCTGAAGATTTCGCTTCCATGCTTCGCCTGATGTCAGCCAGCTCTGAAGATAAGGTCCGTATTTCTGAGTTTATACCTTTTAAATCATCCTGAGCTACATAATCCTTCTCCTTTGTCGACACTTCTTCTAATTTTGTCTTTATCATCTCCGAAATTAGTTCTTCATTAACCTCGACCTTCTGGGTTTCCACATCATCGATTTCAGGTTCTGGCTCTATGGCACCGACCTCTACTACTTCCACGGTGGGCAGGAGCGGTTGTTCATCGACCGCTCGTTTCGGAATTTCCGGGGTAGGCATTGGAATCTGGTCTATTGCTCTTGGAGGGGCTTCCATAACTTCTGGTTGTTCCACTGCTGTGGGTACCTCCACGGGTTCTGCAGGCGACCCAATCTCCTCCTTCCGCCTCCGCTCTTGCTCTTTATGACGATGCTCAATCTCCATCCTCAAGACTTGTTTGATTTCCTCGAGTTCTCCGTGCAGTTTTTCCTCTCTTTCCTTGAATTGTTCTGTGAGGTGCTGGCGCTGATCTTCAAGTTCGTCCTTTAATTTTAAGACAACGCTCTCAAAATCCTTTTCTTTTTTCTCCTTCTTTTTCTTTGGTTCTTCTTTCTTCTTTTTACAACTCCTTTCATGCAGTTTCTTAGTTTTGAGGTCTTTCATGGATTTGTTGCAATACTCACAGACCAGTACAGAAACCTTTTTTATTTTCGTGCTCTTTGGAGAACTCTTCTTACCTTTAGATGTTCCTTTTTTGCTGCTGCTAGGAGCCGCGCTCTTCCGTGCCGTTTTCTTTGCTTTTGCCATTTCCCATCCCTATCAAACGAAAGATTTCAGTTTGCGTTCAATCTCGGATACCCAGGTCTTCCTGCATTCTTCCGCAACTATTTCTCCACTAGCCTTCGCTATGTGGTTGTCAATCACCTTTTGTGTGAAAGCGAGCCAGTCTTTATCTTTCATGTATGGGGGTGTTTTGCCCATCTCATTCAAAGTGACGGTAACGATTTCGTCGACTGCACCGATGCCCACCACACTTCCTATTTTATTCTTCAGAAACTTGAGGAGCTCCATGTTTCGTTTGTATTCTCTGGTCTCATCGAATTTCTCAACGAAGAGCAATCTTGTCAGTTTAGACAGCTCCTCTATCACATCTTCCTCATATCCGGCAGTCGTCTCCGGCGTGATGGGTTTTTGTTCGAACAAATGATTCAATACCGTGCTTCCTCTGGTGATGCTGGACACGACTGGCTTCAGGTCCTCTATGTTAACAGATTTCGAGAAAATCGAGGCAAGGAAACAGTTGTCCCCCACACCAGACGTTATTACCGTCCCGTACTTGTATTGCTGGATGCTGATCTTTAGGTTCTCTGCGGCCAACTGGCCACACATATGAGTAAGGTTGCCCTTCACCAGGTTGAGAAGCCTGAACTGAGGAGCATCGAGTATTGGGGGAATTAATGAAGTGAATATGCGTCCGTCAATTCCTACGAACATGACGATGTCTATGCCGTTCGCCTCCTTTATTCTCTTCAGTTCCATTTCCAGCATGTACTTTAATTGGACAACGGTCTCGGCTTCCATTCTCTTATCTATGTCTTTTTTGTCTGCCATCCTAGTCCTCCACCATCATGCCTTTTCCTCATTTTAGACCATATGAATCAAATATTACTTGCAAGACTTCTTCTGGGGAATAGCTATAGGTCCAGCCTTCTTTCATGGTCTTCAATTTTTCTATTATGTATGCTGGTGCTTTAATGAATTCGGCGGTCTTTATGGCCTCATCGAAGACAGGGTCGAAGTTCTTTCCCTCCTCAACTTTCACAGCTTCGACCTGAGATGTTCTGATGACCACTCCAACACCTCTGGCGAAGATGTATGGATATACTCCCTCGCCATGGTGGGTGCCTCGCATTTTTATGATTTTCAATGTTCTATTAAAGGCTCCACCAATAGGGTAGTACTCCAAGTCTATTACACCATCGGCCAGATACACCGGTAGAAGAACGTCCTCCCCGACGATTTCGCCGGGTTTTGAGTGCTCCTCGACCGTGGCCATGACAACGCCCAGTTCTTTGAGCGTGTAGAACAGTTTGCCGATGAGCTCCCTCTGTTGCAGTCTATCATCTGTGGCCCATAACACAGGTGTCAAAGGATCGATAGCCACCCTGGTCTTAATATCGTAGTCGCTTCTTGCCTTGACCAATTGAGGGATTTGCTCGTCTATCATTTTCTTGAAGTTCTTCCCTTTGAGATGGATGAAAAACAGCGATTTTTCGTAATGCTTCTTCATGTCCCAGCCAAGCATCTCCGCCTCACGCATGAGCTGCTCTGGCGACTCCTCCATAGTCACGTAGAGGCCCTGTTCGCCGTTCTCTATACCGTGCATCAGAAATTGCATTACGAACGTCGTCTTACCAGTACCGCTGGAGCCAACCACTACGACCGCGGAGTTGTCTCGCACTCCACCTTCAATGAGTTGATCCAACCCATATATTCCCGTTTTTATTCTTTCCATTCTCATTCCTCCAATCATTCATTTTTCTTATCTTTAATCTGTTTTGAAATTAATTCCGCAAAGCTAACACTCTTCTTCGCCTCATCCGCTAGGTTGACAATGTCTTCTTCCTTAATTTCCCATATAGCGTCTTCTTTCGCGGTTTCGGTGAACGCCTCAGCAAAGGAAGTTGATGCAGAAATCGCAGATGTTATTTCAGCCATATCTTTCCAGGGGGGCGGAAAATCCTCGTCTTCCACAGGCATTCCTTCGCCATATTTTTGGTAGGTGTCGCCGATCTCGGTTATGGCATATTTTTCGTCTAATATGTGGTATCTCTGCAGGACTCCCAACCTATACTTCGCCTCTTCATCGCTCATCTCAAGTTTAGTCGCTAAGCTCTTCACTGTGGAACCGTCGATTATGGCCGATATTATCTCTTTGTCATACGGATCCAAAGCAAGTTGGTAAACGGCCAAGGGTTGCAACGATATTGTGAATTCACAATAAGGATCTCCCATATTCACACAGCTGGTCTCCTCACAATTTCCCGGTAGACCCAAATCCTTCGTGAAGAATTCTATGATGGCTTCGGCAGTTATGTAGCAGGTCTTTTTATTTTTTACATTTGGATATAGTTTGGCTACGGGGCTGTCTTCGATGGCGAGGTCATATCTGAAAATGTCATTTCTTGTTAGTTTCATTTGTCCCAGTCCGACGCGCCTAAACAACTCCCTTATAAATTGAAAGAGCGCGGTGTTACCCGCCTCTTCGACGCTCATGCATTTTAGGAACTTTCTTGTTTCTCTTGCGGGTGTTTTCGAGTTTTTGATTGCCGCGGATACTGCCGATTCTAATTTTGTCAGGGTCCCCAGTGCCGAGATGGTTTCAGCAAAACTGCCAAACTCATTCCCCTTTTCCATATTTCTAATCATCCCCCCATATGAGAGTCTCTTCGTCTTCGGAGAACATTTTATTTGCGCTTGGAGAAAGCTCTCCATTTTTTTCTATAAGGTGTTTGATTTTTGCCTCGGAGATTAATTCCTCCGTCTCCGAAATATCAATTTTCAATAGTTTGGATAGGACATCGGCATCTTTTATTCCTATTCCCCAAAATCTTAAAAGTGATTTTAGCTCACTGTCCTCCTCCTCACCGGATATATAAGGTAGAAGAAAGTGACGTAGCGCAAGAAGTTTCTCTGCTCTTTTACCCGAGATCATTATATCCAGTTGGGGTATCTTAAGTCTGAGTTTCAGAGGCGTGTCACTTACAACTGTGATTTTTTCTAGCTCTTTAACGGGAAGTTCATACCATGTACTGCCATCCGTCAGGAATAGGCCTGATAAAGAAAGGTAAAGGCCTCCTTTTTTCCAGACAAGACTCAGTTTCATGTCGTCTGTTGAGTGATTTATGACAAATTCAACATTTTCATATTTTCTCGCTTTCATTCTTCTTCCTTCCTTATGATTTAATATATGTTGCGAGTAATAACTCTTCCTATTTAAATAAATTTCGCAAATTTTACTACTTTTTCCAGCCGTCAGAACTATATGGTATAAATAGTAAAATAATAAGCCAGTATATTTTTTAGTCTATTATGGTATAAAACGTAACTATCTTTCGAAATTCACATTGAAAATTGAGACGCTGCAGGAGGGTTTCAATGCCCGCCCCTCTTCCCGGAGCTCGACGAGCTCGTATTTCGAAAGGGCTTTGAGGTCATCGTATACGTTCTTATAGTTGCGGCGTAATTTATTTGAAAGTTCTCTAATTGACGCGACTTCATTATTCGCCAAATATTCCAGAATCTCAGCCCTTCTAGGCGAAAGGATGTAAAATACATCTGCACTTTCAAAGACCACGGATTCTTTAAAATCAGCGCCCGTGGAGAGATATTTCCAAACAATATAATCGTTCATTTCCTCTGGTGAAGAGCATTTTGATATCATGACTTTATTTTGGAGTGAGTCAAAGGAGCCGTACGTCTTCTTCCATTTCTTAATCAAGTCGTCGATGTCTGACTGTTTTCTTTCTTTTATAATATTTATCTCCATTGTACACACCATCAAAGTTGAGAAATATCCATGGTCATGAGGTTCTTCCGAAATATTTTCACAAGCTTCAGGGCATCCTCTGCGGTCTTTTCTGGACAGGCTCTCTGTTCGACCAATGCCCCGCTACTGTCATATTTGTCTACGTGCGGCTGCCTGTCCCAGTTGTCCCACTTGATATAAGGCACCCATCCCCTCCCCCGTTCTTTGACCAGATATGTGTGACTGTAGAACCTTACTTTACCGGAATCCATGACCGTTAGACTCTCAAGCACCTCGTTCTTGTGAACCCATATCTTCTGTTTAAGAATCTCCATCGATTGGCGAACTTTATGTTGGTTAATAAATTTATTGTCTCTCTTCTATGTCCACTGTTAGATAGAGGACAACTCGAGTCTCTCGATATTCTCTACAACCAGTTGCCAACATCCCATATATTTGTAAAATCCAAGTTTTCCCGTTACATTTACGACATCCCAATCGGCATAGTCTGTTGTGAGATCTTGATCGAAGATAATACAATCGAGGGAATATGTCTTGTTCTCATGCTCTGAAGAGATATCGAAAGAGGTACCTATGAGCTCTCCGGAGGATTCAATGACGGTCAAGTCAAAGATTATTCCAGAGGTTGTCAGGTTCATATTGTCCAGCACTTCAAGCGATTCAAGAATTTGCCAAAGGTCAAATGTGTTACTCTCAGATGTAGATAGGATAGTAAGGTCCTCGACAGAACTGACCGATATTTCCAAGGTCTCGGCATATAGTTCGACTTCACCTTGGACCTCAATTTGAGTTCCCGGGGTTAGATTCCCACCGTTCCAAGAACCATAAACGTCATTTGGCAAATAAACGGCGATACTGGCTCCTGACGTAACGTTGGATAGTTTGATGGATAGGGAATTGTCACTTAGGGTTCTGGCATAAGTTATCATTCCGCTTGTTTTGACTATATTTCCTATTAGACTCTCGTCAATGTCTCCTATCGATACCGTCATAGGCTCTATGGTGGTTGAATATAAAAAAAGAGAGAGCACTCCTACGAGTGAAACCGCAATTACCAATATCAATAGTTTACGGTGATCAATCATACGGCATCTCCTTCATTTAATAAGAGTCAACAACTTTTCCTCGAGAATTTTTGCCGGGATATCTGGCAATGAAATGAGCGTGGTCTTTCCGACCATTCCTTTTCCAGAGGCGCTCAATCCCAACAGTCCCAGGTCCCCAAGAGATTTGAGATACTCCCAGAATTGTGTATGTGCTCGGGGATTTGTGTTAAACTCTTCACAAACCAACACGTAGGTGTCCTCAACTTCCCCAGTGGTCACGAAAGCCCTGTTTCTTACCGTTCTGGAAACGGCCAGGAGAGTCAACATCATCTGTTTTTCCAACGCGACCAACTTACTCTCGGTCACCACCGAATATGTCATGGCCTTTGCCGCTCTCACATGCTCTACGTTGACCGTGTCCACATTTTCATCGTTTGCGATCCTTCCGGAGTTCTCCAATAGCTCGATGGCGAATCTCGCATCTCCAAACTCGACCGATATGTCGGCTATGAACTCGACGGTATCTTCTTCGATTGTTCCGGGAAAGAAGGCAAGGTCTACTCTCTGTTTGGCGATGTCCAGTAACTCCTGTTTGGAATATCTATCAAACCTCACTTGATTCGTTCTCTTTATAGTTGAGAGAGTAGCAGCGTCAAGAAAATCATGCACCTGTTTTTGTGAGACTAATATCAAAGATATGCTGGGCTTTGAGCCGGCCACACTTTCATCGTTGAACCGGGAAAAACTGTAAAGAAGGTCCGAGCCTGATTTCTTTATCAACACATCTACCTCATCCAATACGATAATCAAGTGGACGCCTTTTTTTATTATATGTTTGCGCAGTATCTCCAACATTTCGGCGGTGGAGAATCCTCTGTCGGGGAAGTTCGGCTGAAATTTCTCCAGTGTTTTCAGTAGAACGCTGGATGGTGTATTTCTGGACCTACAATTGACCACCACAAAATCCACGTACTTTCCCTTTGTGCTGGCCCATTCTTTGAAATCCAGGCAGAATCTCTTCGATAGCGCGGATTTGCCTGTGCCCACTCCCCCATTCAGAAGTGCCCGCTGGCTTCCACCGGCTTCCACAACGGGTTTGAAAATGGAAAACAGTTGTTTCGTCTGCCCCTCCCTATGCATCAGTTCATCTGGCACATAATCGAAATCCAGTTTCGTAAAATCAGATATTATGCGTTGTGGTATTTCCTCGAACTCCATCATACCTACATCCAAACACAACATGATAACCCTTTTCCCACGGTAAATGTCGGCTCTGCACTCAAAGTTGAACCTAAAGTGGAGTTTAGGTGCAGAACCTGACTTTAGGTGCAAAGCCGTATGACGAAAGATTTTTATAGGTCAAGAAACTAGTTGTCATAGCACGGAGCGTGGGCAAAAAAGAAAACAAGGCGATAAAATGGCATTGATGACCACAACTAAGAAAGGCGAATTTGTAACACTCACGGTAGACGACCTGACCAGGGCAATAAGGAACAGCATTGACAGAAAAGGCATGCCGGAAGGCGAGGCACGGCAGATGGCCCAGCATGTTATGAACTTTTTCGGATACAGTGAAAGGATAATCGACAATATACTAGAACCCGAGGACAGAGACGCCTTCTACATGCTGGAGGACTCGGGCCTTCTCACCACGGAGAGGGAGGAAACCACGCTCTATGATGGCCGGGAGTGGAGGATTCATTATTGGCTCTTCAAGAAGGAAAAGATACTCCAACTGGCCGGTTCAGGCGTTCCATCGTGCAACCCCCTTGAGGAGGACGCCTCCTCAGTCTATGAAGAGGTTCCCGAGAGTGTCTGGCGCATAGAGGAAGAAGAAGAATAAACTACCAGCCCCAAAGGGATTTGGCGTTCAGATTCTGGCCTGTATGTTTATTTTAAAAGGCCATACACCTATTTTCTCGGAACGTTGGGTTCCGAGTTCATGCAATAGCAAACGTACGGTGCATGGCAATCACCTTTTTTACTGCCCTGTGGCAGTAAACGGTTCATTTCTTTCTGACCAGCTTCAGCTCCGAGCCGCATATGGGGCAAGATGGCTCTTCTTTGGTGTAGATTCTTGCGCAGCCGATGCACTTGTGCACCCACTCAAATACCTCCCTTATGCCTTTTTCCACGCCTGTTTGATATTGGATGTTAAGGACTCGTGCCAGGTTTTGAATCGAGTAGTCGTCCGTAAAAATCTTTGCCTTGAGCTCCAGTGCCAATGCAATGACGTCGACGTCTGTGTTGGAAAGCCGGGAGATGTCGCCGGTGGTTTCGGCAGCCCCCTTCACTTTTTTTATTGAATCTTCTTTAGGGCTGGACACTTTTAAAGAGGTCTCTTTCAGGAAATCAAGGTCCTTTGCAACCTTTCCTTTCCTTAACTCGTCTAATACAGAAGGAGTGGTATGCCAATCATCCTCACCAGATATGACAACGCCCGAGCGGATGGCAGTGGCGTCAAGCACAAAACGCATAAAGTGAAATCGCAATACTTCTATTAACTCTTTCCTTGGCCAATTACGAGAAAAGATATTTAACATGGGTGCATATCCATACCGTGATGGAGCAACTAGAGAAGATAGCCGACACAATAGAACAAAATTTAGATGAAAAAGACGCTGTGAGAGAAGTCGCACTGAAATCGTCTAGAACTGTCGTCAGGCTATGTGGAAATGCGGTGAGGACAATACACAAGGGCCTAGACGCCTCCCCCACGATCGATGAAGCAATGGAAGAGCTTCAGAAGTTGACCAGCATCACTCGGGATTTTCCAGATATAAAACACTCTGGTTTTGTGGAAAGTGCAATGCAGGAATATGCCGAGGCCAAACTCTTTCAGTCTATATTGGCCGAACAGGAATTACCCACCCCCGAGAGCCTGGGCGTGACTCCCGAGGCCTATTTGTTGGGCATGGGCGACATAATAGGGGAAATTCGGCGCCAGACACTCGACCACATTCGCAGGGGAGAGGTTGAAAAAGCCTCCGGATACCTAGAAATTATGGAATTGTTGTATGAATTCCTCATGAGGTTCCACTATCCCAGTTCTTTGGTCGCTATCAAGAGAAAACAGGACATCGCGAGGGGCGTGCTGGAAAAGACCCGAGGAGAGGTGGCGGTCGCTGTACGGACGCATTCCCTCGAGAGCAATCTTAAGGATCTATAGATTATCTGGTGAAGCCGATGGATAGGTCTGTCAAGTGTGCGATAGTACACAACACGAATCATGTGATACATCGTTCAGCCATGTCCAGCCCGGAGAATCCTACCAGATTAGTGAGGATAATGAACTTTTTGGAAGGGCGCCTTAACTTGTTCAAAAGGTCAGACTGCGCTTTAATCACCGACTTCCCGGAAGCCACAATTGAGGAGCTGCATTTGGTCCATGATGAGGGTTATGTAAGATTCGTGAAGAACTATTGCGCGCGGGGCGGCGGATTTTTAGGCGACAGCACCTATCTGGCACCCAACACCTTCAAGGCAGCGACGTCGGCCGTGGGCGCGGTGATTCACGCGAATAAGATTATTGCAACGGGCGAGGTGGACACGTCCTTTGCCCTGATTCGACCGCCCGGCCATCATGCCAGTACCGATTCCTTCGGCGGTTATTGTATTTTCAACAACGCTGCAATCGCTACAAGGGTTTTGCAAAAAGAGGGACTTGTCGAGAAAGTGATGATAGTCGACATCGATGCACACGCAGGAAACGGAACGATGAGGATATTCTATGAAGACCCCACCGTCCTCAACCTGTCCTTGCACAGGGACCCGCATGACTTCTATCCCCACGACGGTTTCATACACCAGATCGGTCGCGGAGAGGGGAGGGGAACCAACATCAACATGGAGTTGCCGGAAGGATGCGGCGATGAGGAGTATCTGTATATTTTGGAAGAGCTCGTTAAGCCAGTCTATGAAAGCTACAGACCGGATTACATGTTGTGCCTGGCGGGTTTTGACTCGCACTACACCGACATTCAGTCAAATTTGCAACTCACAGGAAACGGATACTATGAATTCGTGCACAGACTGAAAGAACTGAATAAAGGCAAGCTCTGCGTTGTCATCGAGGGCGGTTACAATACCACCGAGAATGTGAATCTCGCCCACATGTTGATATTTTCGTTACTGGGAGAATCGCCCCCTTACGACGACAGCCTGGATGGACTAAGCAGCTCCGTGACAAGGGAAGTGAAGACCAGAACCTTGTTAGAAGATAAATTGGGGGAATTGACCGAGCTTTTAGAAGACTATCACAGATTTTAAAACGGCATGGGTTTCATACACAATGTTTTAGTCCATGAGACCTATTTAGGTCTATGGCCGAACCGCCGGATGATGTTGACGACGAGGATTTCCTCAAGGCTAATCTCCTCTCGAATTACGGGAGGTACAGAGAGTCCCTCGACTTTTACGAGGCAGCCATGAAGAAGGACCCAGGCAACCCCGTAATCATGAATAACTACGGCGTCGCTTTGGACGCGCTGGGCCTACACGAAGAAGCCATCGGCCAATATGATGCGGCCATAGAAAAATCCCCGGATTACATCATCGCGTGGCACAACAAGGCCAACTCGCTCACCTACCTGGGTGACTTCTCCGAGGCATTGGTATGCTACGACAGGGTTCTGGAGATAGAGCCGGAATATTTTGTCGCTTACTTTGATAAGGCCATTGCACTGGTGGCCCTCGGAAAGAGGAAAGAGGCGCTGCGATTCTATGATGAGATACTGGAGCAATATCCGGATAACATACTGGTTCAGCTCGGAAGGGCCAAGCTTCAGGTCGGCTTTACCAATTTTGAAGAGGCGTTAGACTCGTTCAACCGGATCTTGGAAATGGACCCGGGGAATGTGGACGCGCTTAATTCCACAGGTCAATTACTTTACTCCATGGAGCAATACGAGGAAGCGATAGAGTGCTTTGAGAGCGTTATCGAACTCAACCCCCACGACACCATGGCCTGGAACAATAAAGGACTCGCGCTGTTCATGCTTGGCATTCACGAAGAGGCCATCAAATCCTATGACGCTGCCATTGACGTTGACCCGAATTCGAAACAAGCGCTGTACAACAAAGGCTATGCCCTGCATAACATAGGGCGCCTGGAGGATGCCATCGACTGTTACAAACGCGCCCTGGAGATAGACGATCAGGATGAGGTTCTGTGGAACAACATCGGCAACGCCTACTATAACCTGGGGAGATGGGAGGAGTCAATACCGTTCTTCGAGCGGGCCATCGAGGTGAGTCCGGATTATGAAATCGCCTGGAACAACATAGGAAACGCACTGGACAAGATGGGCCGGCATGAAGAAGCCATACCTTACCATGACAAATCTCTGGAGTATAAATCGGATTTCGATTATGCCCTCTACGCCAAGGGTTATGGCCAGGCCAAACTGGGCGATTTGGAGGACGGTCTGGAGCTGATAATCCAGTCCCTCGAGCTCAACCCCAACTATGACCACTCCTGGTTTTCAAAAGCTGCGGTCCTGGACTGGCTCGGCCGTCCCGACGAAGCATTGGACGCCCTGAACAATGCACTGATGCTCAACGTTATGTACGACGAGGCCTGGGTGACGAGGGCGGAGATACTGGCCCAACAGGGGAAGTATGAGGAATCGTCTCATTGTTACGATCAAGCTCAGTTGATAATAGAGGAATTGTTGAAGTTGGACCGCAGGAACCTGGACGCTCTGAGCATGAAGGTGGAGCTGCTTACCACGCTCAAACATTATGGCGAGCTGGGCGTTTGTTGTTCAAGCCAGATAACAGAATCGAGCACCGAAGACCTGAAACTCAGAAAGGCCCGGCTATTGCGGAAAACCGGAGACAACGAAGGTGCTCTGGAATGGGTAGATAACTTACTGGCCGAGGGAATGGACAACTGGGAGTTGCACTACATCAGGGGCCTTGCTCTTAGGGACACGGGGAACGCCCAGCAGGCGCTTCAGGCGTTTTCGACAGCCGCTGAGAAAGAGGAAAACGAAGACGCGGTCATCGCCAAAGCGGAGGTACTGGCAGAGCTGGGAAGGGAAACCGAGGCGTTGGCCAGCCTGGCCATGCCAGACCCAGGTGCTAACGTTCTGACGGTGAAGGGCAAGCTCGAGCTCGGTTCCAAGAAATACGACGATGCCATTGCCAGTTTCGAGAAGGCACTGGCCAAGGATGCCAGAAACCTCGAGGCCTGGTATGAAATGGGCACGGCCTGCCTGGAAAAAGAAGAGCTGAAAGAGGCCAACAAGTGCTTTGACACGGCACTGGGTATAGACCAGCGATATGTCTGGGCCTGGCTCGGAAAGGCCAGGTGTAATTTCAAACAGGGCGTGAAAAAGAAAGCCTACCAGTACGTGGAGACCGCACTGGAAGTAGACTCAGAATTTGAAGATGCTCAAGATTTCTTAAAGATGCTGGCTGAGACTCCTTGATTCACCAACCCACAACCCAGCCAGTATCTGCAACCACACCGACTTGGTTCAGTTCCTTAAAATAATCTCGATGTTAACCCCATCCGGCACCTGTATCCTCATGAGCGAGCGTAGAGCTCTCTCGTCCGCATCCAGGTCTATGAGGCGCTTGTGAATTCTCATCTCCCATCTTTCCCAGGTCTCGGTGCCTTCTCCGTCCGGGGATTTTCTGCACGGGACCACGAGTCTTTTGGTCGGCATCGGTATCGGACCGCTCATTGCAACGCCCGTTCTCTCGGAGATTGTCTTGATTTGCTGGCAGACGCTGTCCACCTTTTTAGGGTCGGTACCGCTGAGAGAAATCCGCGCCCGTTGTTCAACCAGAAATAGCCCCCCAATAACTCAAAAACCAAAAATGTAAAAGGTGAAGGAGACGTTACATCTCCTTCTTTTCAACTTCAATACACATTCCAGCTGCCACGGTCTGACCCATGTCACGAATCGCGAATCTGCCCAGTTGCGGGAACTCCTTCGCGGTCTCGATGACCATCGGTCTGGTCGGCTGTATCTTCACAATCGCCGCATCTCCGGTCTTCAGGGTGTCCGGGTTTTCCTCTGTGGCTTCGCCGGTCCTCGGGTCCAGTTTCTTCTGCAGCTCGAGGAAGGTACAGGCCACCTGTGCCGTGTGACAATGGAATACTGGCGTATACCCGGTCACGACCACGCTCGGGTGGTTCAGGACCATTATCTGTGCCGTGAATGTCTTTGCAACCATCGGCGGCTTGTCCACAGGCCCACCGACGTCCCCTCGGCGAACCTCGTTCCTTGCTATGCCGCGGATGTTTGCACCCACGTTATCTCCGGGTTCTGCTTTTGGAATCTCTTGATGATGCATCTCGATGCTCTTGACCTCCCCGACCTTGTTGGACGGCATGAAGATGATCTTCTGGTCCGGCTTGAGAACGCCCGTCTCCACACGACCCACAGGAACGGTGCCAACGCCAGTAATCGTGTAGACGTCCTGTAT
>DAOVAY010000051.1 GCA_030670795.1 Methanobacteriota archaeon
AAAGAGCAGGCCAAACAGGTCAATAGCCTGGAGGGCCGCTTGGAGACCCGAGTAAAGAGAGAAGAGGTCATAATGAAGGCTCTGCGAATATCCTCTAGGTCAAAAAAAGGGGAGGCGGGCGTAATTGGAGAGTTGAACAGCTCAATTCTTAAAGCTGAAAAATACATGTTACACATGGGTAAAAGAATTGACAACGTGCTGGCAGCAATCAAGAATCACAGAGAATACCTGATTAAGCTCAACAAGAAAGTGCACAAAGAGGATGCCAAGAAGAGAATAGAGATGGAAGTGGACATAATTAACAACACACTCTCTGTAATGGCCCTCAGCGGTTTTGACATCAACAAGACGCTTTTCTCTGACGTAAAAAGGATAAGAAAGATGATGGGGAAGAAGGACGTAGAGCTTACAAAACTGCGGAAGAGGAAGGAACGGCTAGAAAGGAAGTTCGAGGACGAAATGGAGCGGTTTGATTACGAGAGTATTTATAAAAAGAGTGAGGATATACCCGGATACAGATGATTTATTGTAGCAGGCTAAGAACCTAGGTCCTTCAGGTCCGAGATGAATTGGCTAAGCTACAATAAACGAAGAGATCGCCATGCACCGTACATATATACTCAGATAAACTCGAAGCCAGTTGGCTTTGAGGAATTAGGTGTATGGCCTATACAAGTAAACATACAGGCCTGAATCACAACGCCAGTCCCATAGGGGCTGGTCGTTTACGATTTTTCCCTGGTCCCGATAAAATCTCTTACTAATTTTGCAGCAAGTGCAGACGTATTCCCGTTATCATGAGGTGGACAGACTTCGACAATGTCCAGCCCCACGACCTTCTGCGCGATACGCCTTATGACGTCTCTCACGAATATGGGTGTCAATCCGTATGGCTCGGGAGTTCCGACCCCGGGTGCATAGCACGGATCAATGGCATCCATGTCCAAAGAGACATAGATTCTATCCTTGAGTCTTTCATCGATTATGTCTTGTATCGCTTCAAAGGGCTGGGCGCGCACGTCTTCAGCGGTGATGAAATTCAAACTCACACGCTCCGCATCGGCCAATTCATCTTTACACATGGACCTGACCCCTAAAGGAATGATTCTTTCTGGCCCAACAATTTCAGACATTCTCCGAACGGCACAAGCGTGGCTGTTCCTCTCTCCTTCGTACTCATCCCTGAAGTCCAGGTGTGCGTCGAAAACCAGCACAGAGATATCCTTGAATTCCGAGATAATTAGAGGGGAAATAGAGTGCTCTCCGCCAAGGACAATCGGAATTTTCTTAGCCTCAAGGATTTTTCTGATGGCATTTGGAGTGGAGTCTATGGCCGCATTTCCCAAATCGTGGATGGCAACGTCAACCAAATCTAAGTCCAAATCGTAGAGATACGTTTCAAAATTATAGGATTCTTTTCGTATATTGTGAGGGCTTTCTTTCGTTCCTTGTCTGTGGGTACTAGTCTTATCGTAGGGTACGGCCAATATCACATAGTTACTTGATTCAAAATCAGAATTGGCATCCGCAAAAAGCAAGTTCTCGGTCATGTTCAGACTCTGGTGATTTTTTTCCTGTCCATGGCGATGAGATACTGAATTTCTTTTCCTTCCGCCAGGTCGTTCCTGAATTCGTCTGGAATGGGGACATTGAAAGTTTCATAGGTCACCATATCCATTAACTGAACTTCATTACCCATTATCGCCAGCACCTGGGCGCTCCTCTTGTCGATAATCGGCACCTTGACCTTGTGAGAAACAGGATGTACAAAGCTCCTTTTCTGACCGTCGAAGATTCCGACTCCTTCTACCCGAGCCTTTGCTTCTCCGTGTTTCCCTGGTTTGGATGTGGACATGCTTGTTATTCTGCAAGGCTCGTCGTCCATTAATACGTAGCGATTCACTTTAAGGCTTCTAATATCGGATTGTTGCCAGGACATAATAATCGGACCAGGTAATTCTTTTATTATTAAAAGGATTGCTACACACCTGCTGTCCAAATAGGGTTCAACTATGCATTATTCATAAAGGATTAATAATAGTAGAAGTATTCTGTTTAGTTCTCCGAGTGGATAAGGGGGAAAAAATGAGAACCGGTGATTTGCGAAATAAAGATGTAAGCAAGATACTCCGAGAATCAGGAAAACCTTCCAGTCATGGTTTCACAAACGGTCTTGGTGGCTCTTTAGGCAAAAGGCATAAACAGGGTTTCACCAATGGCAATGGCGTCATCAAAAGCCCAGGAATGACAAACGGTCTAACAAATGGTAATGGATTTGTAAATGGTTCGGGTGTGACCAATGGCCTTACTAATGGAAATGGCTTTGTGAATGGTTCAGGCGTGACCAATGGTCTAACAAACGGACTAACCAATGGTCTGGGCGGAGGATTCGAACCAAGGTTCAACGAGAACGCAGTATCGCCAAAAAGAACATCCCTGGTGCTTATCCTCGTTGTCCTATTATTTATACCGTCTATATTTATCATATTTTCCTACACTGAGCCTGTGTTTGAAGGTCTGAGGATTGATGGGGATTTCTCCGAATGGGAAGATGTGTTGATGATTACTGATAATAACCCAACCACGGTGGCATCACTTGACATTGTAGAATTCGCTGCAACCACTGACTCGAACGATATGTTGATTTACGCTAGAACTAGTGGAAATTTGATGAGTTCGACAGAAGTAGGTAGTATCTATGTGTTTATCGATATCGATAACACAGCAGATACAGGATATTCAATCGAAGATATTGGTGCGGAATACATGATTGAAGTTTACGGTTGGAACAGCAGCATACAAGGCAGACTGTTAAATGAGTTCGACGGTAATGATCCACATAATTGGAGTGCTTGGGAATCGGGTTCTATTAGGGCGGCTATCGCCGGAAATCAGCTCGAGATAGGTATTTCGCTTAGCACCCTATCTCTTGGAGACGATTATAAAATGCTATTCCTTACGATGAGTGAAGGAGAAATTATTGAGATATGCGATGCTCGGATTGCGGATGGTCAAGGAGCCCTGGTTGTCGAACAGATTCCGGCGGATACCGGAGACATCATAACCTCCAATGCGGTCATGGAGCTTCAGTTGAGAGCATATGGCACAGATGTAACAGTTAACGACATAGATTTTACACTTGAAGGAGTGAGTTCAACAACTCTTACTAACCTTCCTGTCTCAATACCTGCTGGCAGCTCAACCACCTTGACGGTTGAAGCTCCTGTGAACAATCTACTGGCAGGAACATTTATAGGTGTTAGTATTTCAGCTGTTAATTGCGATGGCACTTACAGCATATTAGGGGAGGGGCTAAAAGCCTATGCCAATGCCACACCACAGCAAATACACATAGACGGTGCGTTCGCAGACTGGAACAACGTAAGCAAGTCCACTGACACAGAAAACGATGTGACCAACCCAAATGTGGATATCTCAGAGTATGCTTCAACCAACACCACATCACAAGCGTATTTCTACCTTGGTACAAATAACGAGGGTGAAATCTTTGGTGGCGGCATCGTACCCCAGGTAAGAGAGAAACCTGGACCGCCCGGCGAACCCGGCGAACCTGGTGAACCCCAACCACCAAGACCATTGCCGAAAAAGACCGGCGAAGACATAACCAGAATCTACGTGGACACGGTCCCTCTTGGCCAAAACATCGGCGGTATTTGGGCGGATTATCTAATCGAGATCAAGGGCATTAACGGTGAGATAACCTCGAGGAAGTTGTATTCCCTGCCTGGAAAACAATACGAGGGGGATGTGACTGTTGATGCTGCGAATGGTATCAGGGAGTTAGAGGTTGGTTTGGCATTAGCAGACATAGGCTATGTAAGCGACATGTCTGTCTATTTCGAGACCACGGATTGGCAGAAGGAAGGGGACACAACACCAGCAATTATTACTTTGACCCGGTCTTTATCATTTGGCACGAGAGGCGGTGGGGGACCAGAAACACAAGGTTCTCCGGATTTGCTCGATGCACCATTCACAGCAAGTGCACCGACAATTGATGGGGATTGGAGCGCGGCAGAATGGACAGGTGCGGATTCATATGATGACCTTACGAATCTGATAGTCTACACAATACAAGATGGGACTTGTCTTTATGTGTGCGTGAGGGTTCAATCAGACACTACGACTCATGCAAATGATGAGTGCGAGGTAATGTTCGAATGGGATAATCTTGGTGCAGGGGCTATTGATAGTAATGACAGAAAATTCAATGTTTCAGATTCAACATCTAGTGATCCACCTCCAGAAGACTTCGACGGAACAGGGGGCGTTTGGAACGACTTATATTCCTCTCTTTACACTTGGGATGCCGATGCTGAAGAAGACACTACTGATGGTAGCTATATAACTTACGAGTTTCAAATAGAGTTTGAGGAGGTCTGGGGTACAGACACACCTTCATCTGGAGATGTCGCTGGTTTTGCAGTTCATGTTTTTGATCAAGATGCAAATGCCGGTGCTGGTGATGATTATTACTGGGGATCAACAACTGTCGATACACTTGACCCATCAACATGGGACGACCTTCAAATACCGGAATTCCCCACTCCCCTCATCCCAATCCTGGTGATAATCACCATTACCATATTTTCCTGGAGAAAACGCTCGGGAGGTGGTACTTAGTGGCAATTAAGGAAGATATACAGAAAAAAGTCGTAAAGAAGCCCCCGGAAGAAGATGTGGAGGAAAAAAAAGTTGAGGAGGAAGTCCAGAACTTGGAGAATTGGCTAAAGGATGAGGGAGAAAGTGAGACCTCGGACAATTTGCCGGACGATGATAAAAAGGAGGATATAGAACAAATGACAGAAGCCCCACCAATCGAGGGTAAAAAGGAGCTAAGAACGGAAGAGTCAATTGATGAAGAACTGGGTTTGGATGAGCCAATTGAAGAGGAGGAAGAAGAGCCCCGGTTGAAGATAAGCAAACCACTTCTGCTTATTGGTCTACTGCTTTGTGCTGCCGGTCTCATCGGAATAGCTGGATTGCGAACAGGTCTAATTCAATCTCTGTTGGGAGACCCCGCCGCCTATCCAGGTATTGGACATGCTGAACCCACTGGCCATATTGTGGCCATACTCCCCATCGTTGTGGGATTGGTTACTATTTTTGCCTGGGGTGTCAAGAACGATCCCATTTATTATGAGATAGAGAAGCAGAAGGAAGAGAAATTCCTCTTTGAGGATGGACTAGAGGTTCCTGAAGAATTAAAGGAGCCCTTGGAGAAACTCGAAGAAGAGATTGAAGAGGCCCCTTTTGTAGATGAACCAGCACCACCCGAAGAACAAGAGTTAGAGGACCCCCCGGTCGAGGAGCCGCTACCCGAAGAACAAGAGCTAGAGCCTCCTGAGAAAGTCGAAGAACCTGGACCACCGAGAGCTCCAAAGGAGGTCGAAGATGACGAGCAAAGGGTTGCCAGATGCGAGAAAATGCTGGCCACGGCTGACATATCGCTAAAAGACAGAGAGCGGTTGTTCCTCCTAATACCAACCGGGATATCAGCAGTAGATTTCACTAACGAGGTAAAAACGGCGATCGTAAAGAAGAAGAAAAAAGAAAAAGAGACCCTAACCGCGGACGAAAAGGCAGCTCAACTCGAAGAGGAACTGGCTGAAGAGCTTGCAGAGCTTGAGGAGGAGCTGGATGAGGCGGTAGATGAGGACGAGGGAGATCTGGAGGAGAAGATACTCCGAGAGATAGAGGACCTCGAAGACCTCTAATAACTCTGGTAGATTCATGTCGTCTATACGCTTGAAACATCGTCATAGGCTAAGGCGAAAAGACGTGGCGAACTTAGCTTCAGAACTTCAGGAGATACTTGGTTGCACCACGTTCAAAGATGATGAGGCGCTGGAGGTTGCGGACGCAGCCCAATATCGTTTGTTGGTTTCGAAGAGTAGGCCATTGGGCATTTACTTAGGAGACGAACCATTTCTCACTCTCAAAGGATTGCTGACATACGCTCCCACAAAAAGATATGTTACGGTGGACATGGGTGCTGTGAAGTTCCTTGCCAATGGTGCAGACGTGATGGCTCCAGGAGTCATTGATGCCGACCCTTCATTAAAGAAAGGCCACGGGGTATGGGTAAGAGACGAGAAAAATTTAAGACCCTTGGTTGTCGGGATTGCCTTGATGGATGCCGAAACGATGACAGAAGCCAGTGAAGGAAAAGCCGTCAAGACAGTACATTATGTGGGGGACAAAATCTGGCAGCTGGGCGAATAATCCGTTCCTACTCACAGATAAAGAGTTCTTTTAACCCGGTCGCGGGGTTCAGGTTCCGACCCAGCTCCACATCAGCCAGCTTTTTGATGAGTATCTCATTGATTACGTAAACCTTTGCCCTCTTCAAGTGGCCGCCGATGATGTCGTGATTCTTATTGGCCAGTCCACAATGCAGGTGGATTACCGTCTCTCCTTTTGTGGATATGCTACCGTGGAGGGCAATCAATTCATGGGGTTCTTCTAGGCGTAACCATTCATAACCACCCTTTGCAAAAAAACCTATCTCCACATCGGTCAGCATCCCAATGCCAAGAATGATGAATCCCGATTTAATGTCAAAGTCCTCAATGGCCTTGTTTATGCAATCGAAGAGGTCCTCTCCGTCTTCCAATTTCAACACAATTAATCCTTTGTCATCTTCCTTTCCTAGCAAACGCTCACTTCCTTTTACGAGAAAAGACATATCTAGCAGGAATGCGCGGCTCCTTGCCTGTCCAATATGTACACTTAGGGCAGACGTATCCCAAGGTTATGGCATCGCCATAGACGGTCATGTTCTTAGATTCCTTCAGCTTGGTGTCGCAGACAGGGCAGGTTGAGCCAGACCGTTTCTCTCCATTCCCACGTGTGTGCACCTCCACATGGGCTATTCCCGAGACGATGGCCAGTTTTCTTATCCGTGGCCCGCTTGCATGAAACTCTTCCTTTCCCTGGTTGAGCTCGTGTTCTACTAACTCTTTGAACTTCCTTTGGGAATCCACGACTCTGTATCTTGCCAGTACGTTTCGAATGGCCAGAATTACATCACCGTCTTTTGGAATCCTATACATTGGTGGGAAATGGAGATTTGAATATATAACTGTTCTATGATTCCCCGAATTTTAATATTCCTTCAGCACCTCTGCTAGTACGTCTGGCTTATCGGTGATGATGCCATCGACACCCATTTTGATAAATCTTTCCATTGCAGATGGCCGGTTCACCACCCATACGTTCACCTTCAAACCATTGGCATGCGCTTTTTCTATAACATCTGGTTTCACAAGCTTCTTCTTCGGGTGAATGGACTCCGCTTTCAAACTTCGGCTGATTGTTATCATGTTGATTTTTTTGTCCTTGCATAAGAACGCAATCCTTGAGGCCTCATCTTTCATCTTCAATTCAAGCAGCTGGGGCCCATCAAAGGACGAGAACAGGACATTGGAAAGCAGTCCTTTCTCTGTAACAATGTTATAAGCTGGAATTGTCACGTCAGGTACTTTCAGTTCAACATTGAAGGTGCATTTTCCTCTGAACATATCCAGCACCTCGCTCATTGTGGGAATGCGCTCGCCGTTTTTCAACTTTAAGGACTTGAGTTCATCTAGAGTCATCTCCCTGACGTTTCCACGGCCATTTGTGGTCCTCTCTACGGTATCATCGTGGATAACAACGACTTCCTCATCCTTGGACAGGTGCACGTCCAATTCCAGCACCTGGACACCCATATTCAATGCAGTTTCGAATGAACTCACGGAATTTTCAGGTGCATAGGCCATAGCTCCTCTATGACCGATGACAATAGGCATTTGCATTGCTCCTAGATGTTGGCGTAAAATTATAAGGTTTCCGCTTATGGCCCCAAATTGTTAAAAATGTTTATCTATCACCTTCTGATATTCGATGTCGATAAGTATGAAAGACGTGCAGAATCAGACGCTGGAAGAAAGTTTCAAGCTCACGAGGGTGGGTGTGAGGAATGTGAAGAAGCCAGTGGATGTTAGGCGACCGGAAAAAAACGTAACCTTAGTTGTGAACTTTGATTTATATGTGGATCTACCAGCAGAGTTGAAGGGCTCACACATGTCAAGGAACTTGGAGGTGCTCTCCAGAGTGATTGACGAAAGCGTTCGAGAACCCGTTTCTAGCCTTGAAGACCTGGGTGCGAAAATATGCAAGGAACTTTTGGCTAGACATGAATACGCCACTTGTTCTGAAGTGAATATGTCTGCCGATTACTTTTTAGAGCGTGGGATTAATGGCGGCTCAAAGAGCTTGGAGAGGTACGTACTCACCGCATCCGCAGAGTCCAGAAGGAACGGCCAGACAAAAAAATGCATTGGTGTTGAAGTGATAGGAATGACGGCCTGCCCATGTGCCATGGAGGCGGTTCTTTCTTTACAAGGAAAGGAGAGGATGGCGGAGGGCGGGGACATCGCACCCTCTATAACGCACAATCAACGAAACATAACTACGTTATCTCTTGAGGTCCCGGGAGACTATCAGCTCGAGGCCGATGAGTTGATTCAGATCGTGGAGACTTCGCTTTCTAGCCCCACTCATGAGATACTGAAGCGGACAGACGAGGCAAAAATAGTCCTTCAGGCCCATTCCAATCCCAAATTTGTCGAGGATGTGGTTCGGGACATACTCAAGGTCATTGTTGAGAGGTTCAATGATTTTCCCGATGACGTAAAAGTGCGCGTCAAAAGCGAGAGTTTCGAGTCAATCCATAAACACAATGCCTATGCCGAACGTGACACGATCATGGGGGAGTTGAGGGCATGAAGGTTGCTGGCGTATGCCACATCTGCAGTCGGCCGGCGCTTCACACTTGTTCTATGTGCGGTAAAACAGTCTGTAGGGGTTGCATGAAATTAGAAACTGGAGCATGTGCCAGATGCGCTGAAGGAAGAAAGGTCTAACCCAGAAGTTTTTTAGCCTCATCCTCGTTCATGTCAAGCGCTTTGAGCATGTAAGTAAGCGCTTTCTTTTTTATCATGCCCTTGGTTTTTTCGTCAAGGAACTTCTCCATGATGATGGGGGCTTTGGTGTAATAGCCGATTGCGAACTCCGAGAAGTAAAGGCTCGCGTTATCCTCGTCTATTTCCGTTGCCTTGTTGTAATATTCCTCCGCCTCATTAAAACGACCAATATCGGTACAGAAGGAACCGAGGGTTGTAAGATAGAACACATTGTCTGGCTCCAGCTCCACCGCTTTTTTGTAGAGTTCCAAAATTTTCTCCACTGACAGCTTGGGAATCCCCAGGGATGCCTCGGCCTTGCCGAAATGGCCTCTGGCGTTTTTCGGCTCCTCTTTTATGGCTTCATTGAACTTCTTCCTAGCCTTCTCGTACTCGAACTGGGCAAGTAACTGTTCTCCTTTCATTATGGCATCATCTGCGCTCATCGTACTCCCTCTCTCACTGCAATGAATTCTCTGGGCATAAACCTTTTGGAACGATATTAAAACATTTGATTTGGTTATTCGTCCTCTATCCTTAAACCCTCTTTTTCCACATTCACAAGGTTAGGTTGTCCTCCTACTTGTTCGATTGCTTCGCAGACTTTTTCGGGGGTATCTGTGAGGGCTAAAATACATCCACCACCACCCATGCCAATAAGTTTTGTTCCATATGAATGTCGGGCAGCGGCAGAAATCAATTTTTCTAGCATAGAGTGGCTCACGCCAAGGGTGAGTAGTAATTTCTGATTTGCGCTCATCATTCGCCCCACCTTTTCCACATCGCCTTTTTTCAGAGCGTCCGCGCCTTCCAGAGACGTCTGGCCGATATCTTTTATGATGTCTCTAGCAAAGGCATTCCTTTCATAGAAACGCTTTACTTTTTCCACCATCTGGCTTGTAGGCGAGGGGCTTCCCGTGTTTCCAAGCACAAATTGCATGTCTGGCACTTCACAATGATGTGCATACCATGTCTTCTGTTCCTTCTCTACTTTCCAGAGAAAATTTTCCGAAGGTTGTTTTTTCATCACGGTTGCGGAGCCATAGGTAGATGTGATGGTGTCCAGTGGACTGACAATCTTTCCTAGTACGTCAAACTCCACCTCAAAAGCCTTTCTTGCCACTTCCTCTAGGATAACGTGGTCGTGTAACATGGAAAGAGAGCCCAGGCAAGCGACGGTCATAGAGGAAACAGCCAGGTTCCAACTTGGGGGTATGGATGTTTCTGTGGTGAATGAGATTGGCGTATCCATGTCTGTCCAGCCTTGAAGAAGCGCACCTCGTATGTGCGGGTGTTTGTTTTGTTCTAATTCTTCATCGTTTACGGTGAATTTGTTGGATACGCGTGCGTTACAAATAGACCTTTCATTGATACTCAGGGCAACTGCAGGCTCTCCGTAGTTCACGGCATGTTCTCCGAAGAGCATGAGACTTCCTGGAGCGGAAACGGAGGCTGAACTCTCACTCATCAGATTCCCCCTCAAGCCAGGGAGCAGATACGTTGTTGTCGAAACTCGCAGCCTTTTCAAAGCACTTACGGCTCTCTTCTATGTTTCCGTCCTTATGGTAGAGTTTGGAAAGTTCCAACCATGCCGTCGTATTACTATAATCAATTTCGAGCGCTCTCTGGAAACTCATCTTTGCCTTTTCACTTTCATTTGCAACAGATTGCTCGATTCCGCGCTTCAGCCATTTTTCACTTTTTTTTGCTAGAACACGCTGTGAATATTCGACCGAACCCATATATTCGAATATCTTTCTACATATTTCCTCGTTAATCCCCCGGACATCAACCAGTTCTGTTCTCTCAGCCACATGTAATTTTTCAAGGTCTGTGAATCCGGCGTCAATGAGATTCCTAGCAATATCTTTGTTGACTCCTGGTATCGTGCAGAAATCTGCAATTGTCCCGGTTTCATCAATGGATTCCTCAACCACGGCTATTCCTTTTTTACTTAGCTGGGCAGCATGTTTTGTAGAATCAAATTTTGAACTTTCCATTGATTCAACTTGAACGAACAAGGCGCCATCCTCATCCTTGCTAATTATAATCACACCATCTGAAATGTGCTTTAACGTAGACAATACTCTTTCGTCGTGTGCCCCTTCCTCGACAATAAATAAACTGGTAATATCCGCTCGTTTAAGTCTTGATTTTTGCCTCTGCAAGAATTCGGTAACCTC
>DAOVAY010000080.1 GCA_030670795.1 Methanobacteriota archaeon
TTTACGATCTCGGGGGCATCACGAACGGCTATAATGTCTCCTATTGGCATGAGGGCGGATTCTTTGACGGTCAGGTAGTCGGGTGTCAAATTGTGGTGGATGACATGCTTGGCAACACCCTCGACTTCACATGGTATTTCACGGTCGACCTCACAGCTCCCTGGGTTGTTAGCACGGATCCTTTTGATGGGGAGATTGATGTACCTCTCGATTACGACATATCTGTTAATTTCAGCGAGTCAATGGATATGTATTGGACAGAACTGGCATTCGATATATCACCCTCGGTGAACGGCACGTTTTGGTGGCTTAACAGTACGGACGGCTTCATTTTCGAAACCCTCGGGCTCATGCAATTGAACACCACCTACACCGTGACAATAACCACACAGGCCAGAGACTTGGCGGGGAATGGGCTTGTAACCGATTACATGTGGAACTTTACGACTGAAATCGGCGACATATTCCCGCCAGAGCACTCGAACGAGTTTCCGCCGATAAACGGCTATTGTGCAGAGCTGGATCCGACAATCTCCGTGCATGTCACCGATGTGTCAGGAGTGAACGCGAGCACCATAAGATTCTACATCAACGGTTACAGGATATTCCACGATCTCGCAAGCATTCCCAACGGTTTTAACGTATCTTACTGGCACGAGAACGGATTCTCACCGGGGGAGGTGGTCATCTGCCGCATCGTGGCTCAGGACTTCTTAGGCAACCAACTTGACTTTACCTGGAGCTTCACAGTGCTGTCAACCTTCGACGTTAACCTCCATCTTGGATGGAACCTAGTTTCCTTCCCGCAGATACCATTGAACACCTCTATCCTGAACGTGCTATCGTCCATTGACGGTTACTGGGACTTTGCCGAGTACTACTTTGCCTGGGATACTGCAGACCCATGGAAAAGCTATGCCCCGGCCAAACCGCCCATCTTGAACGACCTCTGGGACCTCGATAACACGATGAGCTTCTGGCTGCATGTAACCAACGTATCCACCTTGACGGTTAGGGGTTTGGAACCCGGCAACGCAACGATTCCCCTGAAGGCAGGCTGGAACATGGTAGGCTATCCGTCATTGACTCAGATGAGCATATTGAACGCTCTGATTGGAACCGGCTATGATGCAGTGGAAGGATACGATGAAAACTCTTCTTACTTGAAGAGCGCGCTCAACGACACTTACATGATGAAACCGGGTGAAGGCTACTTTGTGCATGTCCCTAGTGACACGGTCTGGGTTGTGGATTGGTAGCTACTTTCTCCCTGAGAAGAGGGTCTTCATTTTATCGAAGTCAGCCTCCGTTCTATAGCCCTTTGTGGTATAATGCACGAGTGAAGCCTTGCTTCCCTTTTCGCAGAGGATTTCGACCGCTTTCCTCGTTTTCAACGGCTCCATCTTCAGAAGTTTGGCCAAGTCGTCCGTGTGATAGTGATAGGGAGGCTGGAGCAACTCCTCTTCAAGGCATTCGAGCAAGTGGACAGTATCCTTTGACATGGCTTTATCGACCGCAGCCAGCATCCTTTTCACCAGGCGCTTTTTCATAAGGTCTCCTAGCCACAGAGGTCCTGCCCATCTTTTTCCTTTGGGAAGGTCGGTTCTTATCGAGTATTCGCCGCCCTTCAGCTCCAGATAACCTATTTTTTCGAGTTGTCTGTCTGCGGGTTTTGCACCCTTTTCAGCGCTAAAATAACATCTGAAGTAATGGCCTTGATAATATGCCAGTTCCGGTGTCAATGCAATCTCCATTACCGCCACTCTCCTGATTATGTTACCCACGAGAATCCTGAGCCCTGTCTCATGCTTGCAGCTGGAATTCATTGGCCTGGCCATGTATCTGCGCTTGCAGGCTTTCACGTAAGTCCCGCACAGCGGGGCGGTATCGGTTGCCGTGACCGAGAGAGTTCCGCCCTTGGAGAGCCTTTGCACTGCCGGGTCCACATAATTCACGGGCGAACCGTATGGGTCTATGTCTATCCAGTCGAATTTTTCAGTCGGCAGGAGGCTAAACAATTCAAGTTGAGTGGCGGTTATGCCTTCCAGATTGTTCATCTCGATGTTCTTGCTTATCACTTCAAAGGCTTCCGTGCTCCTGTCGTTAATGTGAATATTCAAATCCAGGTCTGTCTCGACAGCCAGTCTCACTCCCCTCGCGCCCGTGCCTCCCAGGCCGTCAAGCACTCTCCATCCCTTCTTTGCCCGGCATCGGGCATAGAGCACTGAAACATCTCTGTTGGTCACCATCGCAGGGTTGTAAAAAACAGACGATTTTGTACCTGGGCCCAGATTTGCGGTAGCTTGAGGAACCAGCAGTTTAGTTTTACCTTCGGTGATTGTATTAAAATCAGGGTTTGAAATGGTGCTCACACCAGCTCTCCCCGCATCAATTTCATGATCTTGTAAGGGAGCAGGTTCCGGTTCACCGGTGTAACCTCCAGTATGCGGATGTCGTCGCGTCGCCTTATGTCCTGCAACAGGGGATTCCTGGATTTCTTGTGCAGTGTGATTATCAGCGGCTTATCGGAGTCCAGGGCATCCTTCACCGAATTCACGAAGTTGGCACTCTCGACCTCCATCTTTCCGACCTCGTCGATTATTATCACGTCCGCCTGGTCTATCGCCGATTTTATGGCCTTCACGCCGATGGCGTCCAGAGCTCGCATGTCCACCCCGTATCTCCCCACCTGGGTGCTGGATTCGATGTTCAGATGGGCGAATTTTCTTCTCTTTTTGGAGAGCCAGTCCATTACATAGAAACCCACTCTCTTGTTTCTGAATATGATGGATTCCGTGATCATACCCCCGACCACATACTCCTCTTCCTCAAGCATTTCAATTATTTTGAGAAGGGTCTGGGTCTTCCCAGCGTGTGGAAGTCCGGTGATGCCTATCTTGGGGATGTCAGAAGCTTTGACTTCTTCATCCTCATCAACCTCATCCAAAACATCATCTGGCATTATCCTTCCACACCTCTGACAATGGAGGATGGTAATGTATTCATTCTATAATAACGTTGGGATAATAATATTTTGAACATCTGGCTACCTTTCTTGACTTAAGAATAATAATTTATATTTTCCCCCCATTTACTCCCTAAGGAGATTGAATGTCCGAACAGATTCGTCACAACTGCGGTCTTTGCGTTACCCATACATTACACGATGCCTATTCCCTGATTAAATCACTGCAACATAGGGGTCGAGAGGCAGCCGGAATCGCAGCCGTGGGAGACCACAGAATAGACGTAATCATATGGAAAGGGCCAGTGAATAGATTTGACATCACCGACCTATACAAGATATTCCCCAGCCCGAACTATCACACATACATGGGTCATGTAAGGTATGCGACAAGGGGTAGAAAGGACGAGATATTGGAGGACGCCCACCCTCATACGATAGGTGGCAAGAGGGAGGACAGGGGCAATCACATTTTGATAAAGGATTGTGAGCTGGCTGGCGTGCACAACGGACAGGTGAACGAGGAATATCTTCTTGCTGTTGATAAGGCGCTGTTGAAAACAGGTTGCGACACAGAGGCTCTGCTACACATATTCAGGGAAAAGGGTGAGTTCGAGATAATGAAGAAGATACCCGGCTCCTACACCATGGCGATCGCCGACAAGAGGAGAAAGGAGATTGTGGTTCTGAGGGACAGGACAGGAATAAAGCCCGGCGTATTAGGGTGGAAGGACGGCAAATATGGAATTGCCTCGGAGGACATAGCCTTCAGGAAGAATGGCGGCTCCTTTGTCGAGGACCTTGAGCCCGGCTCGATTTATTACATAAGCCCGGAGGGAGAATACAGGAGGAATGAAGTGGTCAAGCCGGCCAGAACCTTTTGCTTCTTCGAGTGGAATTACCTTGCGGATGTTGATTCTGTATTAAACGACATCAGCGTGAGGAGGGTGAGAACCGCCTTGGGCGAAACCCTTTCTGAAGAATTCGTGCCAGACGATGCGGAATTAATTACCTTCCTGCCGAGAAGCCCGGAAGTGGCCGCGAGGAGTTATGCCAATAAGACGGGAATTCCCTTCGAACCCGTGTTTTACAAGATGCGGGGGGAAAGGGCCTTCCAGGGCTCGACAAGGGGCGAAAGAAAGGAATCAATAGACGAGAATCTCCACATGCTGTCTGTCAAGGAAAAGTTGAAAGGGAAATGTATAATCACGATAGACGACAGCATAGTCAGAGGCAACAATTCGCGAAGGGAGAGGGACCTCTTATACGATGAAGCCGGGGTGAACAAGGGATATCATGTAAATTACAGCCCTCCGATAGGAATAGTCGGGGAGGACGGAGTGCCGAGGGGATGCCTCTTCGGCGTGGACATGCCGCCGGATGATGATTTCATAGCCAGGGGAAGAACATTGGATGAAATCGGTAAGGAAATGAAGATGCCCATTGTCTACATTTCCATGGAAGGGATGCTGGAGGCCTATGAAAAGTTAGGGATGCCAAGGGAGCATCTTTGTACGTATTGCATCGGTGGAAAGCACCCGTTCAAGGTTAATTTTTAAACATTGATTCACTGCATGTTCCAGGTTTTACTAATCAAGATACCGACCAAAATCACATAAGGTACATCAGCGCGAACACCTTGGCGTCGTTCACAAGATTGTCTATTTTAATGTTCTCGTTTGGTTCGTGGGCGGTCTCCTCATTTGTTGCCCATACTGCCACAGGCAGCCCCTTCTCTCTGAAAAACGCGGCACAGGTTCCTCCGCCTATGCCTACTGGCTTTGCTTCCACCCCTCTGATTTTCTTGACGGCCACTTGAAGGTTCTTGACCACCTGGGAATCCAGGGGGGTTGCGGGCGGGGCCTCCGCATATCTGACGTTTTCCAGTGTGATTATGGCCCCTGTTTCTTTACCTACTTTGGAAGCCACTTCCCGGATGAAATCAAGTATATCCTCCAATGACTGGGTGGGAAGTATTCGACAATCCATATAGAACACGTCCTCGCCAGGGATCGTGTTGACGTTGGGTACGTTCGGTTCTTTCTTCGTTACTTCGAATGTCGAGTTGGGCGGGACGAAAAGCTCATTCTTTTCGTTGAATTTCTTGTACAATGCATCCGTTACCCTATCTATAAATTTGGAGGCGGCCCGAAATGCATTGACGCCCTTGTGAGGTCTGCTGGCATGGGTCTGTCTCCCATGGGTGACCACCTTAATATTCAGGTTTGCTTTCTCCACTACCTCTATCGCCCTCCCGTCGGGCTGACCCGCGTCGGGAACGATAATCAGGTCTTTTTTAATGAAGAACCCCTTTCTGACCAGGTATTTGATGCCGAACTTGCTGCCGACCTCTTCGTCCGCCACAAAGGCCAGTTTAACATCCCGTTTTGGTTTGATCCCTGCGTTCATCAACGCTTTTGCGGCGAAAAGGGACGCTATCAGCGCCTGTCCGTTATCCTCCACGCCGCGGCCAATCAATCTTCCTCCGCGGATAACCGGGTCGAACGGGTCGAAATCCCAGAGGTTGCGGTCGCCTTCGGGCACGACGTCCATGTGCGTGACCACCCACAACGGCGGCAGCTCTTTGTCCTGCCCGTGAATTTTAACTATGATGTTCGGACGGTAACCGTCGGAAACCCGGGAATCGTCGACTCTGATGACGGCGGCGTGCTCAAAACCCAGCTCGGCTAAAAGTTCCTGAAGGTACTTTGCTCGTTTGACCTCCCCGTCACCGCCGCTCTCCGGGGCAATGGCAGGAATCCTGCACATGTCCGCAAGGGCACTCACCATGTCTTCTCTCAGGTTTTCAACGTATTCTAATACTGTTTCCACCATAACTTACCGGTCTGCTGTAAACTTGGGCTGTTGATAAATGTTTCGAATATTTACCTGTCTCTCCCGGCGTGGCCGGTCGAAGGCATGAGGTGGCGTTCATACCATTCCTGGTAGTCCTCCGATTCATCCTCAGACGTGCTTTCACGTTTCAATCTTAAACCGATCTTGATGGAATGGTCTTTCAGTATGTCCCACGCTTCCTGGCTTCCCTCGAATTTGAGAATTTTTATCTCGCCCTTTTTACCTCTGGTCCTTGCGGCCCCGATGAGGCTTCCATTGGAGATAACCTGCCAAGAAGTACCGATTCTGAATTTTTGAATAACCTGGGGGACCAGATAAAAAGCCAGACGGTCCATTGACGTGAGAACAACGTCCATTTTTTCCGGCGCTTTTTTAATTTCACCGACATCCTCTTTCACCATCCAGTGCAATCTATCTGAGCCCTCGAGGAAATATCCCTTGACGAGAAATTCTTCTCTTTCAAGCTCCAGGAGTATGCGCCTCAGCTCGGCCATCTTGTACTCCCCTTTTGAGTAATAACCCAGCATCTCCGCGCTGAATATGCCGAACTGGTTGAATATTCTCCTGATGATTTCCTTTCTGGCATGCTTCTTTTTGTACGGGCTATCCGCAGACAGATAGTACCGTCTATCACCGCCATGCAGTAGGATTAGGCTATTGGTCAGCTTGTTTTTTACATCCAGCGTGTTCCTATAGCTTAGTGGCGACTTATCAACTGTCTCTCTCCATTTGAGCGCCCCTTCCTCCCTGAACATGGAAATCAGGTATTTCATGTACTTGTCTGGCTTGACTCCGAGAGCAGCCTTGCAGAGTAGAATATCGTCGGGTAACGCATAGGTCAAAAGCTGGGGGATGAGCCGCCCCATCTCTACCACTCCGGTTTTGTGAAGCCTGGTGAGCGGTACGGTTCTCTTGCATCTCAACGCGACTTCATCGTCGGACCTGAATCCGCCCATGGTTTCCAGCCCGGCCTGCATGCCACTGAATTTTCTATCCGGAGGTATGTGCTGTTTCCAGAGAAGATAGGATATGAACTGGTCCTCGGTGACGCTGAGATCAAGCACATTGCCTTTTAACAGCCAGTCCCAGGAGCGGATGTAACCCTTAGTGGTAAAAATGTCCAGAACATCGTCATC
>DAOVAY010000071.1 GCA_030670795.1 Methanobacteriota archaeon
GAGGTCCTGAAGGCGTTTTTAGTGAACGCTGTGGACGCGGACACCGAGGCCTTCAACGATGTTATTGCAGCCAATCGAATTAAAGCCAGCACCGACGAGGAGAAGGCAGCCAAAGAAGCGGCAATCCAGGAGGCCTACAAGGGCGCGATAAACGTGCCCCTCGGCACAGCCAAGAAATGTCTCGAGGTTCTGCGGCTGGCCAAACAGCTGGCCCCAAAGGGATTGGAGAGCTCGGCAAGCGATGTGGGCGTCGGGGCCCTGATGGCCAATGCGGGTATGCACGGAGCCATTCTCAACGTCAGAATCAACTTGCCCAGCATAACCGATGATACTTACAAGGCCGACATGCTGAAGCAATGCGCCGACATGGTAAGCGAGGGCGATGCCCTGCTGAAAGATGTGCTGGCCATAGTTGATAGTAGGCTTTGATTTGGATTGAGAACACAATAAGAAAGAAGCTCCCTCATTTACAAATTCTACGCCGCAACGTTCCACGGTGTGACCACAGTTGAGTAAACCCAGTATGCGTTTCCATGAGTCATTGGCGTCGCACCGTTGGTCGTTTCTACAATATCATACGGTGCCGCATCGTCGTAATAGGCCATCTTCGTCACCGTGGCTCCCCATCCGGGCAAGTCCGTCGCCGTGCCAGGAGCGAGCGAAGGATAACCGACTAAGTTCCAGCCAGATTGCAGCCAGATGGTCTCGCCCGCAGGATTATATCCCTCACCTATGGTCAACATGCTATCACCACCGACTGGATTGTCTGTGATGTGAATCCAGAAGCCCATCTTGTTGTCGATGGAAATAGGCATGTCCTGGGTGCCAGCCCAGTTCTTGTTGTAGGACTTCCAGTGGTCTGACGTGTCGGTTGTGTTGTACCAGTATATCATATCCCACTTAACCGCATTGACACCCTCACCATTCCATGCATCATCATCGAATACCGTTTGAACGTTTCCCGAAGCAGTTATCGGGAATGACACGAATTTCCAGCCTGTAGCACCGGGACCGCCGGGTATGTCGATGTTGTAGGTTATCGGTGGAGATCCATCAGGCTCCTGTACCGCGTTGGTGTTTTTTTCCTCATTTCCACCATGATCCACAGCCCTTACGACATACCACCAGAGAGTGGCGTCAGCCTGTCCCTTGTTGAGATCTTCATAGGTGTTTGTTCCAAACGGAACCGTATCGATTATGTGTGCCACATCCCATGGTCCGGTTTCGACATCAGACCTGTAAACGTTGTAGTAGTCTACATCGTAAGTAATCGGTGATTCCCAGTTCAATACAACATCAGACCCCTGTTGTTCAACAGTCAGTCCTGTCACATTCGCGGGCGGGTTGATATCTCCCTGAAGCGGAGAAAGAGTCGGGTCGCCGATGATTGTCATCCCGTAAAACCAGCTTCTTGCATAATTCTCCCAGCCATCTCCCCATGGATCCCCCTCGGCCCATATCGAGAACCATGATTGGAAGGCGTCGCCGATGCAGTCACCGGCAGCCAGCGGGTCGTAGAAATCTTGGAACCCCAGCATGGAACCCGGTTTTGCCGAGCCGACAGAGCACAAACCGTATGTTTGTGTGAATATATACCAGCCGCAGAGGTAATCTGGCACGGTGTAGTTTGCGGAGCCGCAGGTGAAAACATTGGTGAACAGGCATTTCTGACCATCCTCGCTCAGATTCCAGGAGGTGAAATTTCCTCCGCTGCCCTTGACGCCGTCACCGTACATGAATGCGTGGCGCCAGGCTTCGTGGTTGGCGTGGCAGTGGACCTGTATCCACTCGTAACCCTGCTGCACCCTCTGGGCGTAATCGGATGCGTTCGTGACATAAACGTCGTTTTCAACCGTTCTATCCGGGTAAAGCGAAGAAATATCTGTGCTCCATCCGGCTGCACTGCCGGCCCAGTCGTCATCCACATACAGGAGAGCTTTGTGGGGCAGCGAGATATTCCCGACCCTGTACTCATGCGTTTTATTTAGGTAGTTGCCAATGAGCTTTACCTCGTCCTCCCAGGCGCTGTCTATTGTTATCCGACCTAGCCAGATCTCGGGTTCTAAATCAGTGGGGCCACTTTCCGTATGGTTATCATAGATGCCGTTCGGTGGGTTGTTGTCCAACCATGTGCCATCTAGGTCTGTGTAATAAAGGTCTATAGGAAAATTACAATATAACCCAGGCTCGTCGAAATCGTTGTGCAGCTCATACATTGCGTATGGCAAATTCCCGACTATGACGCATCCCACTGAGCCATTGCTCTGCCACTCGTTGATCAGGAAATTTCTAATCTGGACGTGGTCTGCCCAGACGTCTGTTCGTATCTCCACGGTGTATCCCTCTGATTCCAGATCGCTCTTATATGTTTGCAGCTCGTTTTGAAGTGATGTGTATTTTGATGATTCGACGAGAACACATACCTTACCGCCAGCTCTAGTTCCAGATTTCTCAGGAGACACTAGAGGGACACCAGTTAATGTTCCTTCAACCTCATCTAGATAATTTTCAGTCGGGTATGATAACACCATAAATGATGATAGCACCATGACTAGCGATAACATTATTGCACAAACTATTCTGCCCTGGGCTGCACCCCTCATCGTGGACAATATGTTAAGCAACAATATATATAATTTCTCCTGTTGCTTTTCTTTCAATTTCTGCTCGAATTCTATAGGAGATAGATATCCGAGTGCAGAATGCATTCTTTTGCTGTTGTACACGTCCTCAATGAATAGCCCTTAAATAGTTCTATTCATTTTACTTTCCAAGGTGAGGATAATGGAGGATTTCTGATGTTTTTGAAGGCAGAGGACGCGAAGATAAAGGACATAAAGGGCATCGAGATGCACGTGCTGGCGCATGGAAAGAATAGCATGGTCGTCGAGTTTCATCTTTTGAAGGCCCAGACCGTCCCGACGCACAGCCACCCGAACGAGCAGGTTGGCTATGTGGTGTCCGGCAAGCTGGAGTTGAAGATAGAGGACGAGGTTCGGACCCTCGAATCGGGTGACAGCTACAATATACCGGAGGGTGTGGAGCACAGCAGTGTGGCCCTCGAAGAAAGCATTGTGCTGGATTATTTTACACCCCTCAGGGAGGAATACCTTTGACAGAACACCTGGCTTACTACAAATCCGAAGTCGGCACTGTGACCATCGCCGGCAACGAGGACGGCATTACCTGGATGCACATCGATGACAGGAAAATTCCGAAGACAGGCAAGGTCCATCCCTCGCTGAAAAAGGCAGTCCAACAGGTCGACGAGTACTTCAGGGGAGAGAGGAAGAAGTTCGACCTGAAACTCAACCCGCAGCCGGAGGGCACTGAATTTCAACAGAGGGTATGGAAAGAGTTGCTGAAGGTGCCCTACGGAAAGACCGCCAGTTACCACGATATCGCGAAGAGAATCGGCAAGCCGAACGCGAACCGGGCGGTGGGGAACGCAAACCACCAGAACCGGATTCCTCTGATAATTCCGTGCCACCGCATCATCGGCTCCGACGGCAAATTGACCGGCTACGGCGGGGCGACGACAGCGAAAGAAGGGCTGTGGAGGAAGGAGTGGCTGCTCAAATTTGAATCTGAGTAAACTATTATTTCATATAGGTTCATTGATTTTTATTACTCTATTATTTGATATATACCTATCAACAATACATAGTTTTATCTTTCGAATTTTGTTATCCTTTATTCATTAAGCTAACAAACAACTACTGATTAATAAATAAAGAAGAGGGGGAGAAGTATGAACAATAGAAAATCGAATAACAGAAATGACAATTTCAAGAAGCTAAAGACAGGTATATTAGGGCTACTCATTATCTCAGTAGGATTATCCGCAGTGGTATCAATACCTGAGAAAGTTGAGTCACAATCTGCAGAGCCTGTCGAAATTACTGGTGTTACACCACCAGAAATAACAAACGTACTGGTTGATGGAGCCTCTTTAGTAAGCGTGCAAACTGGAACTATTGTAAATCTCACTGCCACAGTGGATGACTCCTTCGAAGGAGATGTTATCGGCGGTGCGAACTACACCAATGGCCCAGCTTCAGTTCCCATGACAAATGTTGACGCTTTAGATTCGGCTATTGAAGATTTCTATAGCAACGTCGATACAACAGGGTGGGCAGAGGGCACTTACGACCTGTTTGTGTATGGTTGGGATACAGCTCCACCCACTTATAACACTACATCCATAGCAAACGCTACAATCCTCATAGACGATACAGACCCAACATCTTCGGTCAATGCGATGGCGCCATATTGGTTTAGCACAACGCCTTTGGCTATTACGGGAACAGCCAATGATCTGGGCGCTCCTCCGTCTGGCTTGGCAAACGTCACGCTGTGGTATAACTATGCACTGGACAATGCCACATGGGGTGGTTGGACAGATTCCGGTTTGATTGACACAACACCATGGGACGGCATAGATTGGTCTTTCACCTTCCCGAATGGTGAGGGATACTATCAGTTCTACTCTATAGCTGTGGACAATGCCAGCAACGCTGAAGTAAAGGCACCAGTCATAGAAGAAATCTGCGGATATGATAATACAGACCCAGTTAGTGCTGTGAATGTGATTGCGCCTTATTGGCATAACACAGTTCCATTGGCTCTGACAGGCACTGGGAACGATGATGTGGCTTTGCCAGTGGTAGGATCTGGTGTGGCGAGTGTCACATTGTGGTATTCCTTTTCGCCGGATAATGTTGGTTGGGGAGCTTGGACAGACTCTCTTCTTGTTGACGCCACTCCTTGGGATGGTATAACTTGGAATTTTGACTTTGATTTATTCAATGGTCCAGGGTTCTATGAGTTCTACTCGATAGCTGTGGACAATGCTAGTAATGCAGAGTTAGCACCTGTTGCTCCAGATAACGATACCCAGTGTGCTTATGATATAACGTTACCAACAAGCTCTGTGAATTTGATTTCACCATACTGGGGGGGCACAACGCCTTTGCCAATCACGGGCACTGCGGGTGACCTTGGTGGGTCTGGCCTACACGACGTCACACTTTGGTATGACTATGCACCGGACAACGCAACTTGGATTGGTTGGGCATCAACAGGTCTTGTGGACACGACTCCATGGGACGGTGTATCCTGGAGCTTCAACTTCCCGAATGGCGATGGAAATTACCAGTTTTACTCTATAGCAGTTGACAATGCTACCAATGTAGAGGCAGCCCCACCAAACAATGACACCGAGTGCGGATTTGACACCGGGGCTCCGACAAGCTCTGTTAGTGTTATATCACCTTATTGGTATAATGCGGCTACAGTGATAGGTGCGACAGCAACCGACCCACTCACCAACATAGTATTTGTGGAATTCTGGTACAGATACTGTAATGACAACTCTTCATGGCTACCGGTTTGGACTAAATTTGGCAACGACACGATCTTTCCGTATGCCGTACCCTTTGCCTTTGGAGACGGTGAGGGATATTATCAGTTCTACTCTCGCGCGGGTGATGATGCTGGTAACTATGAGGCCGCGCCACCTGGAGCTGATGCATTTGCCGGGTATGATACAACAGATCCAACCTCCAGCGTCGATGCTCCAATCGTGCCATATTGGCGGAACGCGGCTGGAGTATGGATATATGCAAACGGGACCGATGCACTGTCCGGCCTGGCTAGCTTGACTCTGCAATACTCAGTTTCAAATTCTAACGGCACACCTCCGGTGAGCTGGTCTCCTTGGATTGACGTATCTACGAACACAACTCCATGGGGCGGTGCAACCTGGTTGTTCAATTTCCCAACTTCGGATAGATGGTACAAGTTCCGCACCATAGCCCAGGACAATGCCACGAATCTACAAACTAGAATACCTGGCAATGGAGAGGACTCCGATCAAGAATGCGGTTACGATATAGATGCCCCACTCACTTGGTTAAATGCACCCGTACCATATTGGCAGAACACCGCACCTCTCACTATCATAGGTAATGGTTGGGAGAATGGTATCTCTGAAATTCAAAACGTCACGCTGGAATACCAGTTCTCGTTTGACAATGTGATATGGTTCGGCTGGAACTACTCAAGCTCTGACTTCACTCCTGTTGAGCCTTGGAGCTGGATTTTCAACTTCCCGGACGGTGCTGGCTACTACAGACTCCGCTCGATAGGTTCGGACAATGCGAGCAATGTCGAGACCCCGCTCTCATTTGTCGAATGCGCCTATGATAATGGTGCTCCGATTTCGTCTGCTGACCCGATATCACCATATTGGCGCAACTCCAATATCAACATAGATGCGACAGCCAATGACGAACTATTCGGTTCCGGTCTTGAATTTGTAGAGTTCTGGTACATGAACTCCACTGACAACACAAGTTGGAGCACATGGACCAAATATGACAACGACACGACCGCGTTTGACGGTTGGAACACGACCTTTGATTTCTCAGACGGCGAGGGATATTACCGGTTCTATACACGTGCCGGGGATGTAAGTGGCAACTATGAGCTGGCCCCTGCCACATATGATACAGAATGCGGTTACGAGATAGTGGCACCCCAGTCAGAGGTTGATGAGATAACACCATATTGGGTAATTGCGGCGACGCTTAATCTTGTTGCCACAGCGGACGACTCTGCCGGTACAGTGCATAGTGGCGTCATGGAAGTGGAGTTCTGGTACAGGTACTCAAACGACAACGTAAGTTGGAACGCCTGGGCCTTGTTCTGGACAGACACTGATATTACCGGTGGTTGGAACACGACCTTTGATTTCCCGGATGGCGAGGGTTATTGCCAGTTCTATTCAAGGGCTCGGGACAATGCAAGTAATTATGAAGATGCCCCTGCTCCAGACACGAATGATACTAGCTGCGGTTCAGACAGCGTATCTCCGGTGTCTTCAGTTGATGGGATAACACCATATTGGCAGAATAGTGCCGTATCATTAACTGCATCTGCAATCGATGGTCTGAGTGGTGTTGGTTTTGTCGAGTTCTGGTATCGATTTGCCGCGGACAATGTGACGTGGGGTGGTTGGGCACTATTCGGCACAGATTCGAGCTTTGCTGGCGGTTGGAACGCGACCTTCGATTTCCCTGGCGGTGAGGGACATTATGAGTTCTATTCACGTGCCCAGGACAATTTTGGTAACTATGAGGCACCACCTGCAAACAATGATACTTTGTGTGGCTATGACATTACAGCACCTGTTTCTTCGATAAACGGGATAACCCCATACTGGCACAGTGCACCTATAATGTTCACTGCAACGGCAAGCGACCCGATGGGGACCGGTTTCCCTGGTTGTGGGGTTGAATTTGTGGAGTTCTGGTATAGGTGGTCTCCAGATAATGGGACAACGCCATGGACTGTTTGGACTAAGTATTCAAATGACACGAACGGCGCTGATGGTTGGCTTCAGAATTTCAACTTCCCAGATGGCTGGGGCTTCTACCAGTTCTATTCAAGAGCGGGGGACATATTAGGACACTATGAGGGTGCCCCTGCGCCTACACCGGATACAAATGATACTCGCTGCGGTTACGATATTACGATACCATCATCATCTATCAATCCGATATCACCGTACTGGAATAACGCCGCAATATTGCTCACTGCAAACGCAATCGACACACCTTCTGGTATAGACCACGTAGAGTTCTGGTACAGGTTCTCACTTGACAATGCAACCTGGGGTGTTTGGACATTTATCGCCAACGACACAGCTGCACCCTGGGATATGCCCTTCGCCTTCCCACTCGGTGAGGGTTTCTACCAGTTCTACTCGATAGCGGTTGACCTGGCTAATAACTCAGAACCAGCAAAGGCTGCTGCAGATCCTGGAGCAATATGTGGTTATGATATAACATCACTAGTTACTTCGGTGGACCTGATTTTGCCATTCTGGAATAATGTCCCAATAGTGCTCACTGCAACGGCAAATGACCCGTTGTTCCTTGGCACTCCACTTAGTGGTGTGGATTATGTAAGCTTCTACTACAGATACTCACCAGACAACGGGACAACACCATGGACCGGTTGGGCATTCATCGGCACTGACTCTACATTCCCATATACTTGTCCATTCGATTTCCCGAACGGCAATGGTTATTACCGGTTCATCTCGTTAGGACGGGATATAGCCGGTAATATGGAGGGAATGCCTGGAGTTTACGACACTGAGTGTGGATACGACAACACAACTCCAATATCTTCAGTTGATCCGATAGCCCCATACTGGGGAGACGTATCTCCTTTGGCAATCAGCGGCACTGCGTCCGATGCTGGCCTACTTGGGCCCTCTGGCCTGAAAGAAGTACAGTTATGGTACAGGTACTCAAATGACAATGTTACTTGGGCAGGTTGGGCATTTAGTGGTCAAACAGACACGATACCATGGGACGGTATAGATTGGAACTTCAACATGATCTTTGGTCAGGGTTTCTATGAGTTCTACTCGATAGCGATAGATAATGCTACCAATGTAGAGCCAGCTCCACTAAACAATGATACTCTTTGCGGATACGACATTCTGCCACCGGTATCTTCGGTTGAT
>DAOVAY010000096.1 GCA_030670795.1 Methanobacteriota archaeon
AAAAGTGCAAAAAAGTGCTCGGGGAAATGTGAAACCGGGCTTTTCAGCAATATGGATTTGTCGACCGGGACTGGGAATGGGGGACGTTAAAGAACACCCTACAACCTGCCGATCAACGCCAAATGCTTCCTCCGCTGATACCACGCACTGAACGCCACCCCGTTAAGGGCCATGACGTTGAGCGCGTCTATGAAATGTCCGTCATGATACCAGCCGAAGGAATACAATATCGCGGTGAATGAATAGGACAAACAAAATATGGCGGCACCCACGGCCAGGAAATACCAACCGAGCGAGATGTGTTCGCCCATCAAACGACCCATGACCACTGTCAGGAACGTTACGGAGAACGCCAGTATTACCACGAAGAACTCCAAGGCATAATCCATCATTCTAAAATCTTCAGGACCCTCGCCGCTTAATATCGTCATTACCAGAGAGATAAAAATCAAAATGAGAAGGATGGCCGAGCCGGCAACCAACAGGTCTGACATCTGTGGCTTTACTCCGGAAGACTTCATCTTATCCAAAATCGCATAAGCTATAAGGATAAAGGCGACGGCGACAAACACAGAAAATACCTTGAAGGAATAGAATTGGCTTGCGAAGAATCCAAATAGTAAGATAACCAGCATTATGTTCACAGAGAACCAGAACTTGCCCTCTGCACTCTTTCTTCCATAGAGTTGTTGGGCCAGAAACGATAGAACAAACGTGATGACAAAGGCCATTAGAGTGAAAATTGAGCTGATAATCACCAGTAAATTATCTTCAAACGGTTTATAATACAGAACAAGCAAGAGTGCAATAGCGTATGTAAAGAGCACAATGGCAACCATTGTAGTTTTTCTGTCAAACACCTTGACCACTCCTCATAAATTTCTTTACAATGTCTCTCACACAATCGTTTGCCTTGTCAGGTGCCATGAACAAATGCAGAGAAGGCTTGATATGCTCATGGAGCGCCTTTATCATTTCGTTCTCTGACACCTCACTTACAGATGACCCTATCCTCTCGAGCCCCACCTTGGTGATTCCCAAGGCAAGAATATCTCCGACATGCTCTTCCAGCTCGGAAATCACTAAATTGAATCTCTCGTTTGGTGTCATACTCCTGTTTTCTATCGAGAAGCCGTTATTAAGCTTTTCCTTGGCTTTGGGGGAGGCTGTGGCTGTTTCGACGTGGTTTTCCCCCCACGAAATCTCCCACTCGCTGCAGTCAGCCCTCTAGAGTATACATTTTCTTATCTTGCGAGGGCGTACCGAATTCAATGATATTGGCCTATAAAGAGAACACCCAGATGTCCTGCTTCTCCGGCAAATCATCCTTTGCGAATTCGATTTCGTTGCCGACCTTGTGTATCCGGTCGGGACTCGCCTTTGCTAGGAATCCGTCCACCGGTGCGATGGACAAGGACAAGCCCCCCACGCGGAAGTGCATGGGCACTATGACCTTCGGATTCAGCGCGTTGATGACGTCCCAGGCGCCGCCCGCGTCAACCGTGAAAGTGCCCCCGACCGGGATGAATAATATGTCGATTTCCCCTAGACCGTCGACCTGCCTTTGGTCCAGCTGCTCCCCGAGGTCGCCCAGGTGGCATATCTTTATGCCATCGAGTTCAAATTTAAACATTATGTTCTCGCCGCGCTTGGCTCCCTTGTCTTCATCGTGATAGCTGTGCACACCTTTTATGGGCACGCCCTTTACGGTCTGTTCTCCTGAACTGGTAACAACCTCCTTGTCCCCTCCGACCACCCTCACACAGTTGTGGTCAAAGTGGTCGTGGCTCATCAGAACGATATCGCCGGATACCACCGGGCATTTTATGCCTATGCCCTTCCCGTCATGCGGGTCAGTGACAATAGTCAAACCGCCTCCGTCACCTATCTCGAAACAAGCGTGTCCATGCCATCTTATGAGCAAATTCCTCACCCCTGGTGATTTTCAAGGGTCTATCCCTGTGGAGATATTTAAATTTAAGGGAATTAGAGCCAAAGGTTTTAGTACTCAGAAGTCGTATATTGTATTCTAATCAATTGTTAAGGAGAGAGCCATATGCTTATGCTAGTTAGATTGTATCCTAAAACCGGAATTGCAGATCTTTGGAACGCCATCGAATTCGAGAAGCGGAACCTGTATTGGAAGAACATCAACCCGCTTTATGCCATCCAGCAGGAAAGAAAAAGATACCTCAGCATTATTCTGGACGTCAAGAACCTGGAATCCTTGCAGAAGGATTTTCTTAACAACATCGCTAACATGACCTCGCTCAAGAAGATAAAGACCATGCCGATAATGGCCCCGATTTATTTTCCGATGCCGAAGGAGCGGCCTGAGGATTTCGAGCGCTACCAGGTGTTCTTGCGAGCGTCCCCTGAAAAAATGAAGGACGTTTATTCCTCGATTATCACCCTTGAGTATCCGAAGGAAATCATTGTCACGTATCTTTCGTATTCGTTCGGGGACGACGACATAATAATCTCCTTGCTGACAAGGGATAGGGAGAGCGCCCATAAGTTCGTGAGTGAAAATATCGCGAAGATTGACGGCGTGAACGCCCATGACGTTTCCCGCGTGGTCAGAAGCGAGTACATGTTGCCCCCCGAGGGGTCGAAGGCCCACAGGTCGAGATTTCTATGCTCGGCGCCGGCAGGAAAGAAATGCAAGATGGCGAACCCGGATGCCTATGAGACTTATTTGAACGAACGGGCTCCGATGACTGTTGTGGTCCGCTTTTTCGTCAAAAAAAGCATGAGCAAATTGTGGGAGGACATCGAGGAGAACATGCCCAAGTTCGAGTCTAAGAATCTCATCCCGCTTTACGCATCCCAGCAAGAGGACCAGGATTTTATCTCGGTCATTTTCGAGGCGACCAATTTCGAGGTCCTGAAGGACATTCTGACCAGCAACCTGTTAACCATGGTTGATGCCAGGAAGACGAGGACCGTCCCGAAGCTGCAGCCCACCTATTTCTTCATGCCGAAAAGCCATCCGAAGGATCTGGAGAGATACCTGATAACCCTGCAGGTCGACCCGACCGTGCTCCGTTCCATGCGGACGAAGATAATAGGTTACGATTTCCCTGACAACGTTTTTCTGACCTATATGGCATATCTGCTGGGAGAGGACGACATCATGCTTTCCATCCTGACGGATTCGAGCAA
>DAOVAY010000076.1 GCA_030670795.1 Methanobacteriota archaeon
GTGAACATTACAGACAACAATGACCAGTACCTGATAGCTGCTTCAGATTCGATTTGGACCCGTGATTACGGACCCTGGTTCATCTGGGACGAGACAGAGGAATACGAGATAGTCGATTTTACCTACAACCGACCGCGAGCCGACGATAATGTCATCCCGGGAGGATACGGCACATGGCAGGGAATACCCGTAAACCTAATGGACCTCACTCACACCGGCGGCAACTATATGACCGACGGGCACGGAACCGGCGTATCTACTGACTTGGTGGAGTCGGACAATGCCGGTAAAACACCCGCAGAGATCGATCAGGAGATGTACAATTATCTCGGCATAACCACCTATTACAAAATATACGATGCCATGCAGACGGGCATACACAACCTGGATTGCTGGGCAAAACTTCTGGCCCCGGACAAGATCATGATAGCGGACGTACCATCGACCCATGCCCAGTATGCCGACCTTAATAACGCCGCCACATGGTTTGCAAATACCGCGACAACTTGTTATGGCGGAAATTATGACGTTTACAGAATGCCCTTGGACCCGGACCTCGACGAGCCATATCTCATGTCCCTCATACTGGACGATAAAGTTTTCGTATCCTTAACCGGGAGCAGTGTCCCGGACAATGCGGCCATGGCGGCCTGGCAAGCTGCCATGCCCGGATACCAATTCTTCGGATTCGATGATGCCGGTACGGGAGGGCAAGCATACCTGCTTGACGATGGCATACATTCTCGTGTAAAAGGCATACCGTCGGAAACTCCTTGGGATTTTGATTACATCGTCAGCAAAGGAGAGGACGCCTACAACCTTCAAATGAACAGGGTCGGCTCCAGTCTTCATGGGTACATATCTGACAATGAGATTTCGACACCGACCACTCAACCGACTGACTGGCATCATTACGTTATGACCTTCGACGGTACTGATCAGAAACTGTATATTGACGGTGTGCTGCAGACAACCACAAGCCCGGGAGGGACAATCACTCTCAATAGCGTAAACGTTACAATCGGAGGGTCTGTTGCCGAGGGAGATTTCAGCAGCACGCTCGATGACGAGGGTTATTTCAACGGCACACTCGACGAGGTGCGCATTTCGAACAGCACAAGAAGCGCGGATTGGATTGAGGCACAATACCTGTCCATGAACAACAGTTTCATAACATATGGGAATTTCGAAATCAATAACATCGGAAGGGCATACATATTCTACGGCAAAGGCCTCAATTGGGAAGCCGTCACGGATGATGGCCTTTGGGACCTGGCATCCGTTAATGCAAATGTTACAATAAATAGTGAAGCCTACGGTGACAGGTTCGGCGCGAGCGTGAGCGGTGCCGGCAACTATGACAATGCCGGGAATGTCGACGTCATCGTCGGCGCTTACTTGGCGGATGCGGACGGGACAGACAGAGGAAAAGCCTACGTATTCTATGGCGATGGCACGATTCCCACAAGCGCAGCCAACGCGGATGTGATATTGAAAGGCAAGACCGACAACGGTTATTTCGGTTTCTCAGTCTCAACTGCTGGGGATGTAGACGGAACGGCTGGGAGTGAAGTCGCTGTCGGTGAGCCCGGGAATGACCGTGCATATGTCTTTTACAAGCCTTTAGACCAAACCGCCACCACAGATATCCCGGTGAGCGGGACCGTGAGCAACGATTATACTACAACCCAGACAAGCAATGACCTGTATGAGATCATCACGGAAGAGTTGATATCCTCGGTCACAGAGTATGATGAAACGACAGACGAATGGTTCACCGAAGAAGCATCTCATACGGGAGACCACACTGACACGCATAGGCCTGTAGGCGGAACCACAGAGGACATCGTTGAGCTTAGTAATTATGTATGGTCAAGGATATTCAACGAGACTTTCTCCCAAGCGACAGACGGTGACTGGCAGGGTGACGATAATGACCCGAATGCGGATGCCTCCGATGAATATTGGTATGTCGATGAAGTCGTTGGAGATCTCACAGATATTCGAGTAGGCGACTATAATGGCCAAGCAGATCCATATTGTGTCCAGTTCAGGGATTGTGATGCGGATTGGGGCGGTCAGTGGGCGGAAGCCCGTTACAACGATGCTAACAATTGGTTCGATCTAACCGCATATGGTGACGGCTACATAAACTTCACAAACTTTGGCGAGGGAAATGATGCAAATGAAGGCTGGAGGTTGGATGTCACGAGGAACGGTGGTGGTGGTTGGAGCACTGTATATGAAGAGGTCACTGGAGGAACTGATCCAAACCACGGTTGGGAAACTAAGAGCTATCAACTAATCGCAGCAGATTTAGCATCCAATCTATGGGGATTTCGAATAAATGTTGCGAGTAGTAGTGGAACCAATGATTTCTGTTCATTTGACAGTTTTACATTGGAGGTTAGATCCACTATTCCTTATTACAGCCTCAAACACAAGTGGCAATTCACGGATGTGCTGGCAGGAACAAGCCATATGTTCCACGCTCATGTCGGATATAGCGGCGACGACAACTACGGATACTACTACTCGACAACCGGTACCGGGACGCCTGAGAGCGACCCTGGGGAATGGACATTGATGTTCAACGACAACACCGCCTCCGTGGACGAATGGACATACGACCTCGGAGCAGGATTTAGTGGAGCCTTCTATGTAGCAGTCAATGACACGGACAGCTCCGGTGATGCCCAGGATACCCTTACAGTCGATTGTTTATTTGTTATCTCGAACGTGCCATCAGCGTCATCCATACTTGAGCACATATGGACGATTTCTGTATCTACAGAATATCACAACGCCTTCTACTTGGAGGCAAACAGAACCGATGAAGGCGAAAGCGATTCGTTCAAGTTCTATTACTCCACAACGGGCACAGGCACTGTTGGGGAAGCTGGTTGGACCGAGATGTTGACGGTTACAAAGACCTCCGACGACGATACATATCAGAGATATTCAGATACTACTTTGGAATCATTTACCGGTACCCTGTATATTGGCGTGATCGACGCTGACAGGACCGGAGGAAATACCAGTCTTGATAAATTATGCATCGACCACATGCTCATCCGGGGTGTGTCCAACACTACACTCATCGGAAATACGAACACAGATTTCGGATGGTGCGTGGCCGATGCGGGAAACGTGAACAACGATGCCGGGAGCAAGGGCGACGTCATTGTCGGCGCACCCGATGCCAGCAGTAACGGTCAGGCTTATCTGTTCTATGGCGGAGGGTTTGTCTGGGAGGCAACAACGGGCGACAACATATGGGACATTTCATCTGTCAGCGCTAATGTGACCCTCACAGGAGAGGCAAGTGGTGACAGGTTCGGCTACTCGGTCCACGGAGTAGGAGATGTCAGCGACCCGGTCGATGGAATTGACGACATCATCATAGGTGCACCATATTATGGGGGCAGCGATAACGGTGCCGTGTACATCTTCAATGGTTCAGCATCCTTAGGTGCTACAATAAGCGCCGCCAATGCGGATTATCGCAATGTATCTTTTGACTCCGGTTCACACTTTGGCTGGTCAGTCTGTAAAGCCGGTGACTTGGACAACAACGGATACAATGATGTGGCAATAGGCGCTCCGCACTTCGACACAACAAGCCCCCCGATGACGGACGCAGGCAAGGGATGGATCATGTGCACCTACTGCCCGATACCCGAGTTCTCCCTGCCCGGAGTTGTAATCCTGTTTAATGTTCTTCTCGGAATCTTGATGGTTCACACTAGAAGAAAAAAGAAGAGATTCACAGAAGAATTTCAAGAATGTTGGGAGCGATTTCTTGTGAAAAGCGATGAAAATCAAGAATCTAAAACAGAACCACCCGTCAAACCTTTATTTTGATAACAGTCTGCTTTCATAATTAAACCAAAACCCTTAACTATCGTTCCATGCATTCGGTTTCGATGGATTTCGAAATTTATGTTAGCAGGAACACGCCGTTGACTTCTCTGGATGATTTGGAGGAGGCGTGCATGATTTTTCTCACGGATGTCGGTTATCTCCCGAAGGGCTATGGCCCAAGGACCGGTGTGACCGAGGTGAAGGAAAGCGTGCCTTTCAGATTGTTCGTGGATTGCTTTTTGCGAAGGCGGGACAAGACCTGGCTCGTGGAAGAACTCGCACATGAGCTGGGAACATCGAAACCTACGGTTTACAGGCACATAAACAAGCTCAAGGGTATGGACCTCCTGGAGGAATCGCACCTTGAGACAAAGGAGGGCACCCAGAGGAAGGGTTACCGCCTTCGGTATGGCAGCCTCTCGGACGCCTGGCACTTCGTTGAGGAGCATGTAAACGTGGCAATGGCGAATTATAGGAAGAGTTTGGATCACATTCAGAAGTTGGCTGACAAGGAAAGGAAGTGAAATCATGAAGGAAAGAAAGATTGATGATGCCGGAATAATGTTGACGCCGGGCTCGACATACAGGATAAAGTCGCTGGAATCGAGGGAGTCCCCCCTGATAACCCACGGGAAGTTCCTCGGATACACGGCAATCGCACACGATGAAGGACTTTGCATAGAGTTGGACTCCTCGCACAAGGAATTTGCGGGCCAAATCCGTGTGATACCGGTGCATGTGATAATATCCATAGACATAATCAAGGCTACAGAGAAGGAAGAGAAGGGCACTCCTGATTCTGGCACGATGTTCGGATAACATGGCTACAGAGTTCGACACCAGCAGTCTCGAGGCGAAGATATTGCTTCTATTGGTAGAGGTGTACCCCGTCACAATCGAGGAGCTAACTCAGTATCTCAAGAGCTCGAGACAGCGCGTGGAGAGCTCGCTTAAACTCCTGTCCAGTAAAGGCCTGATAACCCTGGAGCCCCTTCCGGACAAGACCTACGTGAGCCTTGCCAGCGGTGATTTTCGCTTCAAGGGGAAAGAGACAGACCAACTAAAAAAGGTTCAGGAGAAACTCAAGAAGCGGCAGAAAGAATACGAGGACTACGACGGCATGATGTACGGGTAATGCGAAGACGGCCGTTATCGAGGTAATCCATTATCAAAGCATTTCGTCTCCCAACATAAACCAACCTAAGAAATGGCTATTCCATGGTCATTTCTCTATATTTCATCTCCCTGCGCTGGCCTTCCAGGAATTTGTAGACCGCGGCGTGTTCGCTTCCTTCCAGTATCATCTCCACCGCACGTTTTGACGCGCCCATTGAAAACAGGTCTCCGATAAGGCCGACCGTGTTCCCATACACTGACATCTCCGCGCCCGAGAGTTCCTCTATTATGCGCCTGGTCTTTCCGTTCGTGCCGATGAGCCTTCCCCTTACACGTTTGATGTGCTTCGTGCTCTTCCCGACATAATCGCGGATGTCCATCAGTGTGAAATACATATCTTCGCTCTTCAGAGCCATTGCCCGTTCCGGGGAGAAACCCCTGCCTATGGCCTTAACAATGTCTCTGGCTGCCAATCCGACAAGGCCCTTCGAGACCTCCTCCTCCATTGGAATTATTGTCACATCACCCATATTGGAGTCGATATTCAGCGTAACGCCAGTGTTCTCCTCAATAATCTTCTTGGTCTTACCGTCGGGACCGATGAGAGCGCCGAGTCTTTCCTTTGGAACCTTGACGAAGAGCATCAGCCATCACCCACCACGTCTGACTTGAGGGTTTCAGCATCCTTACTAATGCCGTGTTTCTTGAAAAACCTTACGAGGTTCTTCAGGTCACGGTCGAGAAATTCCGAGGCCATCGGATGTTTGGTCAGGACTGCCTGGCCCACGTCGATTATGGTCGGTTCTTCGTCAATCATCAATATATTGTACTCTGAGAAGTCGGCATGCACCAATTTGGCGTCCTGGTACATACTTTTGATGTGCCCGAAAAGAGTCTTGAACAACTTGCCTGGCTTCCGGATTTCCACGTCCTTCAGGTGCGGTGCCGGGTTGCCGTCGACACCGATGTATTCCATAGCGATGACATTCTTCTGGCACTTGATGGGTTTGGGCGCTTTAATCTTGTTACTGGCCATTCTTTCCAGGTTCCTGTATTCCTTCTGCGCCCAGAGAAAAATCGCCCTTCTCCTGCTCTTTCCGACGTTCTTGAATCTCTCATCGCCGGCAATGTACTTCTGGATGTTGTTGAAGGTCGAGTTCGAGATGCGATATATCTTTACTGCAATGAAGTCACCGTCCGCGGTCGTGGCCCTGAAGACGTTTCCCTCCTTTCCCGTAGCAATGGGGAAGTCCAGCGTGTTCAAAATTCCAGAGGACATCATGCCATAAATCGTGAGAAGGGTGCTCTCGTCGAAAACCTCATCGTAGATTTTACGCTGGTCGGCATCCTTGATACGGATTCTATAGGCCAGAACCTTGGACTCTAACTTTCTTAAACGCTTCTCATCAATCTCCATAATCTTCCAGCCGTGTGTTAAAATATGTTAATGGTCTCGGGGATGGCCCTTTTCCGGTTCAGATAAGATGCCTGGGTTCGCGTGTATCGATAGACAATATCTGCCTTTTCGTCCTGGAACTCCCATGGCCTGATGATGAGCAAATCTCCCTCGCGCATCCACATCCTCTTCTTTAGCTTGCCGGGTATCCTCCCCATTCTGGACTTGCCGTCAGCGCACATTATCTTAATCTTGGAGGCTCCAAGGAGCTGGTCGGCTATCCCGAACATCTCTCTCTTGTTCTGCCTGGGAAGGGGTGCACGGACCAGTTCTTCCGAATCTCCGCCTTTATGTTTTTTGTAGTTTTTAGCCAAGTCTATACCAGAACTACAATAGAATGGTCTTATTATAAAAGTTTTGTCTGGGTAACCTGATGATTGCCTTGGTAACTTTCGTGACACTTACCGAGACCATTTCCCCTTCTTTTTGCTCAGCAGCTGATATGCTTCTTCTGGAGTGGCATCTTCATGCACCACTGCCCTTACGGCCTGTATCATTGCAATGGGGTCGTCAGCCTGGAATATGTTCCGCCCCATGTCCACCCCCACGGCTCCCGCCTGGATAGCATCGTACGCCATCTTCAAAGCCTCGAGTTCACCGGTCTTTTTTCCTCCGGCAATCACGATCGGGACAGGGCAGGTTTCCACCACCTTCTCGAACCCTTCCACGTAATAGGTCTTGACTATGTGCGCGCCCAACTCTGCCGCGATTCTTGAAGCCAGACTCATGTATCTTGCGTCCCTGACCATCTCTTTTCCGACGGCAGTGACGGCTATCACCGGGATGCCGTACGTCTCTGCCTCGTCGATTACCTCGGTGAAGGCCAGTAATGTATCGCGCTCGAACTCCGCTCCGACCAATATGGAAAAGGCCACACCGGACACGTTAAGCCGAATAGCCTCCTCCACTGATGCGATAATGCCCTCATGCAATAATTCTTTGCTCAAAATGCTTGTGCCTCCGGAAACCCTCAACACTATGGGCACGTCGACT
>DAOVAY010000011.1 GCA_030670795.1 Methanobacteriota archaeon
GCTGGCCACCGTATATTCGTACCGGCGGCATGGGCACGGAGTTGGCAATCACCGCCGTAGGATGAAAGTAACGAGAGTTGACCGAACCGATATACTCCATGTCCAGCATCTTAATCATGTAATTGGCCACTATGGAACTCACCATGCCGACACTGGGGAACCCCTCGACCAACACGGCGTCCTTCACGTTCACATCCTTTCTTTCCAATATCTGTATATCGTCTTCCAATTGACCACCTTCAATCTTTCCGTAACGTTTCGACCGAATATTCCTTCTTCTCGCCCAGTACCTTGGAAATCAGCTTGCCGGCGTCCTTCAGGTTCATCTTTTTATAATTATTCGAGAGGATTTCCTTTGCATGATCCCTGCCTTCGCCTATGGCGGCGGCCACATACTCCAGAATAGCACCGCTGGGATCGATTTCAAAGAGCCTGGGTCTGTCGAATAATGTGGCCACAAGCAGTCCGGCACCCAACGGTCTTACATCTTTTTTTGTCGTATGGGACCAGTATACCTCCCTTATTGTTTTTAGCGTGGCCTCCTCACTTTTAAGCTCATTTTCCTTGAGCTGATCGATCACGGTCATGGCATCGGGCACCAGCCCGGCATACCCCACAAGCAAGTTATCGGAAAGTTTGTGAAGCTTCAGCGGGGAGATAGCCAGAGAACTGTCAGACTTCGGTTTTCTGTCCTCGGATGCCAGGAGTACGCCATCATTGCAGACCATTCCAATAACCGAGCTCCCCCTCATCATCGCTTCCCTGGCATACTCAACTTGAAAGATCCTCCCGTCGGGCGAGAAGAAGTTGTCGGTGTCATATCCTTTCGAGATGGGACCTATGGTATTCAGGAAATAGACTATGGCCGCCCTGGCCAGCTCTGCCTTGTTGCCGAACATTCCCGACTTTATCACAGTTTCCAAATACTTATCCACATCATCAGGCAATATTACTCGTAATTCTGCCATTTTTCCACCATAAAGACGTTTTAATGTATTTTTTATGTACTTTTACCGTATATTGAAAGGAGTATAAAATGTTTTCGTCAGCCTTAATCTGCAAAGTCTTTATTTAGCATTGGGAGATGCCGATATGGTGTGACAATGCCGGCGAGTGTGATACTCGGTACCCAGTGGGGCGACGAAGGTAAAGGAAAGATTACTGACCTACTAGCGGAGAAAGCGGACATGGTTGTGCGTTTCCAGGGTGGAAACAATGCTGGCCATACCATAGTGATTGGGAATGAGGAATACAAGTTGCATCTCTTACCGTCCGGAATTTTGAGAAAAGACGTGATTTCAGTCATCGGGAACGGAGTGGTAATAGATCCCGGGTTTTTACTGGGGGAACTGAAAGGCCTGAAAAAACGGGGCGTGAACATGGGGGAACTGAAAATCAGCGACCGCGCCCACGTAATCATGCCCTACCACAAGGCGATAGACGCTCTGGAGGAGCAAGCGAAAGGGATACTGGCCGCCGGCACAACCAAGAGGGGCATAGGACCCTGTTACAGGGACAAGGTCTCTCGGTTCGGAATCAGGATGTGCGATTTGATAGATAAACCATCGTTCAAGGAAAAACTGGCATCTTCATTAGAGCTCAACCGCAGCTATCTCAGGGCTCTTGGCGGTCAGATGGATGCGACCGTTGAAGAAATAATGACAGAATATGAAGCATATGCCAAGAAACTGGCGCCCTTTGTATGTGATACATCTGTCCTTGTCAACAGTGCTCTCGATTCTGAAAAAGAAGTCCTTTTTGAAGGCGCCCAGGGCGCGCACCTGGACATTGACCACGGAATTTACCCGTTCGGAACATCTTCCAATACTATCACTGGTGGTTGTTGCACCGGTACGGGCATAGCTCCAAAGAAAATAGGTAAAGTTATGGGCGTGGTCAAGGCCTACACCAGCCGCGTGGGTGCAGGTCCATTTCCAACCGAGCTCAAGAGTAACGTGGGCGAACAGATTGCAGACAGAGGTGGGGAATTCGGCACCACGACGGGAAGACTGAGGCGTGTGGGCTGGCTCGACCTGGTGATGGTGCGTTATTCTGCCAGGGTTTGCGGTCTGGATTCAATTGTGCTTACCAAGGTCGATGTTCTTTGTGGAATTCCTGAGTTGAAGATATGCACACATTACATGCTGGAGGGTGAGGAGGTTCATGACTTCCCCGCGAGTATGAGAACGCTGGCCGAATCCAAACCCGATTACCACGTTCTTGACGGTTGGTCGGAACTTACAGAAGAGGAATGGAAAGCCTGTCAGGGCGGCGGCAGGGAGACGCTTCCCATGGAATTGCAGGCTTACATAACCTTTATCGAGGCAAACATCGGTCTGCCAGTAGAAATCGTGTCCTACGGGCCCGGAAGGGAAGAGAACGTGATGCTGGTTTGATTTTTTTATTGTAGATTGCCAAGAACACTCAGGTCTTCAGGCCTGAGATGAATTGGGTTGACTACAATAAACGAGGTGTCCGCCGCATACCGTACAGATTTCTACATAGTAAATCAGAGCATCTAGCTCTGATAAATCAGGTGTGCGGCCTATAGAAGTGAACATACAGGGCCAAAGGAACTGGCAACGATCCCATGCATCAAGAAACGCCAGGTCCTTCAAGGCCTGGTAGTTTACTCCGAAGTCTAATAAAGATGATAAACATATACCTTTAATGTGACCAAGAAGGTGGAGGAACAGAAAAAAGAGATAGAGGAACTGTCTGCGAAGATTGACAATCTGGAGTCCATGATTGCAGACATGTACCAGCCCTATCAGGAAGCCATGGGTTACCTGGCCAAATTTAACGAAATGGCATCCGGGTACATGAAGATCATCGGCCTCTATCAGAAACACGGCAAGGTTTCTCCGGAAATGCTGGTTCCGACCGTCAAAGATCCGATTGCCCAGGAAATCCTGGTCATACTATTCGAGAAGAAGGAATTGAACGTTTCGCAAATAGCCGAGCAGCTGAGGGACAGGAGAGGCTCGGCATCGAGGAAGACGGTGAGAGATAAATTGGTCGAGCTGGAAGAAGCGGGTGCAATCGAAATAATCGACGAGAAAAAAGTAAAAAAATACAAGGTTTCTGACGAGCTTGTAGAACAATGGCTCAAGCTTTTGGGAGTACTGAAGTAATGGTCGTTATTTCCCCTAAAGTGGTCACTTGTTTCCAGTTTATTTAAATACTCTGCACAGCCTATTAAGTATCAGAAGCGGGAAAACCCGCAGGAGGTGAAAAAAATGCCAAGTAAAGACGCAGAAGAAGTCAAGGAGATACTGGATGCGGTATCGGAAAAGGTTCCGAAACTCCTCAACGATATAACGGAGGCGCTGTTCAGTGCGGAAAAGGCCGAGAAATTCGGAGAATCCGTGGCCAAATTCTACAAATCGCTAATCGAGGCGGGCATGGACACAGACCAGGCGTTCGAACTCACGCAGAAGTTCATGGACAGTTCAAGCCCGGGCGGAATGATTTCCAAAGCCCTTGGAGGTCTCGGCGGCGGTGGCGGAAATATCCACAAAGAGGTTCACATACACGGCGGTCATGACAACGACGAACTGGGCGATGCTATAGAGAAGAAAGTGAAAGCGAAGATAGAAAGGAAGTTTGAAGATGAGTGATGTTCCGTTTGGGGTTCTGGCAAGAATCCCAAAGCTTCTCTTCAAACTGTTCTTTACCTTTCTCAGATTCAAGAGAAGGGTCAAAAAGAGCGCCAAGCGGCTCAGGAAAGCGATGATAAAGGGCGGGATCAGCAAGAAGGACGCGGCGATACTGACCGCAAGGTATGAGGAAAGCGTCAGCATCAGAAAGATGATGAGAAATGCTGGCGTTAACCTCCCATTTTCCTTTGGCAGATAGATTTTTATGTTTAATACCACTCTGTAAGGGTGATGATGGTTAGCTCTAAAGCAGTCCTGGAGATGATGTTGTGAAGATTGGTGTGCTTGCAAACCCGAAGTTAAGGGACCTGGATAAATTGGCTGATGAACTATTCGACGTACTCGGCGATAATGTGACCGTTCAGGTGGAGGAGGTAACTGCCAAAACCCTGGGTCGTCAGGGAATGCCATTGGAGGAGATGGATGTGGACGTCCTCATAACCATTGGCGGTGACGGCACGATTTTACACGCCCTTCAGAGGTCCGACGCCGTGATAGCGGGCATTAACGCCGGCCAGCTGGGCTTCCTCACGGAGATTCCCGACGATCAAGTAAATGAGAAGGTGAAACGCATCATAGCCGGCGACTACAAAGTGGGGGAGAAGATGAAGCTCAAGGTCGAGCACAATGGCAAGCGTCTTCCTGACTGCACGAACGAGATAGTTCTTCACACGTCCCATGTATCTAAAATCCGCCACTTCGAGATACTGGTAGACGGCCAGCGCGCCTTGAATGTGCGTGCGGACGGGTTGATTGTGGCGACGCCCACCGGTTCCACGAGTTATTCAATGAGCGTGGGAGGCCCGATTATAGGACCGGGTGTGGACGCTTTTGTTGTCGCGCCCATTGCCCCGTTCAACCTAGCTGTGAGGCCGATGGTGGTCCCTGCCAGGAGCCGACTAGAAATTAGGCATGTGAAGAAGAGAATATGTGTTCTCGTACTTGACGGCCAGGAGGAATACGAGGTCGGGCCAGATGACGTCCTAACGATTGGCCGCTCCGAGCAGGTTGCGAGATTTGTGAGGTTCGAGGAAGATTTTTACATGAAGGCCTGGGAAAAGCTAAGGATGTGAAGCGTCATGGCCAAAAGTGTGACAGCCATTACCTCCAAGGTCCTGGAACTCATGTTCGCGGCTGCAAAAGACACCCACCCCAGAGAATTCGCCTGTGTGCTGCGTGCTGAAGAGGGCGTGATAACCGAGATTCTTCTTGTACCTGGCACTCTCAGCGGGGAAAGGAGTGCAATACTCCACCTTCACATGTTACCGATTGACCTATCAGTGGTAGGAAGCGCGCATTCGCATCCCACGCCCAATGCAGTCCCATCCCGAGCCGACCTCAACCTCTTCTCCAGGTTTGGTCCGTTGCACATAATCATCGGATATCCCTATACCATGGATACCTGGAAGGCTTACACTAGAGATGGCAGTGAGGTTAAGATAGAGGTTGTGTGATTGACTTTCGAAAAGGAAAGTAGGGGCGTAGTTTTTTTATGATGGAAGCCATGTGAGATGGGAGGAGCACAATAATGGCAGACCAGTCAAAATTTTTACTGGCATCCAAAATCAGAGGCGTATTACAGAGAGAGCTCGGCGTTTTCGGCCTGACCGTGTTTACAACCCAATGCTCGGAGCTCAACGTCCGACCGGAAGACATACAGCCAGGCGATTTACTACGGTTATCTCAGGCGGTAATCAGGGCTGTCAGACCATCTGCAGGAGATGAGAAGGCTCAGCGGGTGGGGAAGGAGATACAGAAATTGAAGGTTCAGGCAGAACTGGAGTCTCTGAAAGGTAAGGAGAAGGACGCGGGGTTTGATAGACGGTTTGCTGACCTTCATGTCAGTCTCGGAAACCTTTGCATGTCCACTGGGGACCTTAAAGAAGGCCATAAGTCATATCAAAAGGCAATACAATACGCAAAAGATGCGAATTATCGTTTGAGGGAAGCGGAGGCGTATCTGGGAATAGGCCTTATAAAGGAAAAAGAGCACAATTGGGACGGGGCCATAGACTTTCTGAATAAGAGCTTGGATATATCTGAAGAATTACAAAATCCATTGGGTATTGCAAAATCTGCAAGGTGGATCGGTCATCTTCAATGGCATAAAAGCGAATATGATGTAGCCCTGAATTGGTTGGAAAAGAGTCTTGAGAATGCCAAAAAAACCGGAGACGATGGCATCATCGGAACTACGATGATAGAGTTCGGTCTGGTGTATAGTAATCAGGGAGATATGGAAAAGGCCACGGAATGGTTCGGGAAGAGCATAGAACTTGTGGAAAATGCCAGGGATTATAAACAGGTGGCCAGAGTCTACAACAATCTTGGTGACGCCGCCCTTCAGGATGAGGACTGGAAAAAGGCCATAGCGCATTTTGATAAATGTGAAGAATATGCCAGCATGATAAATAACCAGGAGATGATCGCCTGGGGCCTGTTCAATTCAGGCGAGGCATTGGTCAATATTGACGAGGTGGATGAAGCCATAGACCGTGCCCAACGTGCACTTGAAATTTTAGAACCCATCGGGGAACCCATTGGTATTGAAGCATGTTATCGTGTAATGGCTTTGGCCTATACCAAAAAGAATAATTGGGACAAGGCAGAGGAATGTTTTAAAACAGCCATTAAGATATTGAGCGAGATAGAGTCGCGGTTCTTTCTTGGCCAGACATATTATGACTACGGTCTGATGCACAAGGCCAAGGGCGATAAGAAAAAGGCTAAGAAACTACTAAACCAGGCTAAAAAAGAATTAGAGGCCATCGGCGCGGAGAAGTTGACGGACAAGGTCGAAAACGCCCTGGAGAAACTGTGAGCACTTACCCTTCAAGTATTGATTTTACGTTCAATTCCTTTCCGGCCATGTCCTTGATGAGTTCTTTTTTCTCGGTGTCAGAGGGGGCGATATCTGCGATCATTTTGTGAACGGCCTTTGCGGTCGTGTAGGTATCCATGGGTACGGACAGGATGGGAATGCCCAGTTCATCCGCCTTTGCCATTACCTTGGGATGCGGTACTATGTTGTTTGTTAGTAATATGCCAGACGTTTCCGGGCTCAGTGAGGCGAAAATGAGGTCCAGCCTGTCACCGCCCGTTATAACCAACTTGTTTTTCTGATGGAACTTGGGCATTTTCATTGCCTGAAGAGCGGTCAGCGCTCCAACAAGCACGGTATCGACGCGTCTCTTTTCCCCCTCGGAGCCGGCAACCAGCTTGGCGCTGAGTTTTTCCAATATCTGATCAACATCGATGCGCTCAAGTATTGGCTGTCTTGGTAAAATGCCCAGAACGTCGATGTTGGCCTTCTCTAAAACCTGTATACCCACTTCTTCCAATCTGACCCGTTCGTTTTCATCGCATTTGTTGATGACGACGCCTACAAGATTTGCGTTATTCTCCAAACACTTCGATACGGCCAAGGTCTTGTCAACGATAAGGTCTACGTTTCCTTCTGCCACCAACAGCATGTCCGCGCCGAGTGCTTTGCACATGGTGACAGAGTCCAGCCCCATCATGCCGCCATAAGAGAAATTTCGGCCAGTTTCGACGAATACTACATCCTTTCCCTCGGCACACTGGTCATACATTTTCTTGAGTACCCCGCTCACTTCCTCGGGAATCCAATGGGAGGTGATTTTTTGGGAGTCGAAACCCATACAACACTCTTCGTCAATGCAGTCCTGTCCCAACCATTCACTGTAGACTATCGTGTCAAGGTCCATCAGGTGTTTTTTACTGTAGACCAAATGGTCGCCGAGTGGTTTGAAATATCCCAGTTTCAAGCTGGTGTTCAGTCCAATGCCCAATCCAACAGTGGTTTTTCCTGCCGCCGTCCTGGTAGAGGTAATCACTAAAGGTTTCATTTATTCACCACCTCTTCTTTCCTCGTAAACTTAGTATCATATTTAATCGTAATCCTTGAGTCAACCACTTTGCATCCCTTCCCCCTGCCCAACACCATAAGCGGATTGACCTCCAGTTCCAAAATATCGCTGGTTTTCATGGCCAGATATGAAATTCTAGAGATGGCGTCTACTATGGAGCCGATGTCCCTTATTTCCTTGCCTCTTGCACCCGTTAATATAGGATAGGAGGCGATTTCCTTTACCATTCTCTTGCTGTCTATCCTGGTGATGGGCGCGACCCTGAAGGCCACGTCCTTTAACACCTCGACATAAATTCCGCCCATACCAAACATTATCACCGGCCCGAAGGAAGCGTCCATCGAGAATCCCACTATGGTTTCGATGGCGTCGGTAACCATTTCGGTCACGCTCACCCCTTGTATGTCAGCTCTTGGAAAGTGGCGTCTGGCCTCTGCCATAATGGATTCATGTGCCACTCTAAGTTCCATTTCGTCTTCCAGGTTGAGTTTGACACCGCCGAATTCGGTTTTGTGAACGATATCCGGGGACAATATCTTCAATACCACCGGATAACCCATTCTCTCCGCGGCTTCCAGAGCCTCACCCAAGTTTCTGGCAACCTCTGTTTGTGGGAAGTCCAGACCTGCAATCCTCAGTATTTCGGCACAATCGCTTTCTACCAATTGAGATTGCCCTTTCTGCTGGGCTTTTCTTATTATCTCGTGTATGGCGTCCATATCAAAGTCGTATTGAACAGGCTGTCCAATATCGGTATTTAACCATCTCCACCGGTTATATATCGCACCCATGGCTGACATGGCATGGTCAGGGATTTCGTAACAAGGGATCGAATGGTCGTTCAACAACTTAATTGCCCCTGACACACCGCTGCCGCCTATAATGGAAAACGCCAGAGGCTTGCTACCTTTCCATTTCTCGAGAATGTTGACTACGGTACCCGCAAACGCCATGACGTCCATGGTGGCCTGTGTGCAGTATAGTCCAACGATGGCAGGTATGTTTTTTTCTCCTAGTGCAACCTCGAGGGCTGTTCCATATTCTTCATTTCTTCCCTGGCCAGTTATATCAACGGGATTTTTCGTGCTTCCGTACTCGGGCATGGAGGCCCTGAATATCCTTTCCAACATCTCATGGTCGTCCAGAAGGGACACACCGTACCTTTCAGCCGAATCCGAGGCCATCACGCCCACACCGCCACCGTTGGTCAGAATGATGGCGCCCTCTTTGTCCGGTAAGGGCATGTCTGCCAGTATTCTAATCCAGTTGAAGGCATCGTCAAGGGATACTGCCCTTAGCACACCCGCCTGCTTAATTGCGGCGTCGAATACCCTATCCGAGCCCGCAAGAGACCCGGTGTGAGAAGCAGCTGCCAACGCACCTCTGTCCGAACTCCCAGATTTGATAATGATTATTGGTTTCTCTTTAGATACCTCGGTCGCCAGCTCCATGAAATTGCGTCCGTCTTTACAACCTTCCATGTAAATGAATATTACTTTGGTGGCACTATCATTCCCCAGGTATGCCAGTGCCTCTCTTTCTGTTATGTCAGCCTCGTTTCCGATGCTTATCACGGCAGATAATCCTATATTCTCCGTGACGGATTTTCCCATCAATGCGACGCCTAGAGCACCGCTCTGCGATATCAGCCCGACATTTCCTGGTCTCACATTCGGCGGTCCGAAGGTGGCGTTCATCTCTGAAGACGCGGAGTAAACGCCAAATACATTTGGCCCGAGGGCTCTGGCACCGTACTTCTTTAAAATGTTTATGAGCTCATTCTCCCGGTCCAGGCGCCCCACCTCTCTGAAACCGCTTGAGATAACGATGAACATCCTGGCACCATTCTTGCACGCTTCCTCAACGGCTTCACAGACAATGGCTGCACGAACGGCGATAATGGTCAAGTCCGGCGGACGAGGTAACTCTCCAACGTTCTTGTAGCATCGATCTCCAAGTATTGTGTCATATTTTGGATTAACTGGTAGAATATCTCCTTTATAGTTAGATAATTTCAGGTTATGTACTAGATCGTAACCGATGCTGTCTTCTTTCGCAGATGCACCGATGATGGCCACTGACTTTGGGTTGAAAAGATTTTCAAGTTCCTTACTGGCTACTACCATTGTCAACGGATAACCTTTCTGGAGATAAAAAGATAAGCGCCGAGACCGAAGGCGAAGACCACTTTTTATGTAATCCTTCGTCGAGGCGCGGACTTGTTTGAATGGCATATTATCATAAACAAGTCCAGCGCCCTCAGCGCGTATCTAATCAAATAAAAAGTAGAGCGCCGAGGGAGAGATTTTCAACGAAATGCTAGCATCACGATGAACAAGTTCATCGTGGACCGGCTCGAATGGCAAGCCATTCGGCACGGCTGCAGCCGACTTAGAAAGTCGGCGAAGTGCATCCGTGATTTACTCACGGATAGCGCCTCGACCAGCTCTGCCAGCGATTGTGAATGTTCGCTGGCCTTCGGTTCGAACTCCCGAGGGGAAGATCCCCACGAGCTCTCCAAGCTCGCGCCTATCCGGGTTGGGATGATCGCCTAGTTCTAGATATCATCCCCCCTTACCGGGCTGGGCCACCTCGGCTCACCCAGGTAATTTAAGAGCATGTATTAAGACTTGTTGTTTATTGTAGCAGGCCAAGGTAAATTGTCTAAACTACAATAAACGAAGTGATCGCCATGCACCGTGTATATATTTGCATAGAAACTCAAAGTCAAGATACTTTGAGAAAATAGGTGTATGGCTGCCCTTTAGTAAACATACAGCTCTGAAGGAACTGGCATCTATCCTATCAATTCAGAAACGCCAGGTTCTTTAGGGCTTGGTCGTTTACGCAATCAGGTTTATATCGATAGAAAACCATACAGGTTTGGTTGTATGAACCGCATAAAGGTCGTAAATGACCCTTCGGAATTAGTTTCTGTTTTCAGGGCCGTGGACACCGAGTTAAAAAGAGAGGTTTTCAAAGAGGTATCTGCTGGTTGGAAAACCGCCAAGGAGATAGAGAAAAAATTCGGACCCGGAGGCAGGCAGGCCCTTAGACTATTCAACAAGATGAAGCTCGTGGAGACCAGATGGCAGCAACCACCGGAGGGGTCACAGGAAAAACCGGTGAAGGCCTATCATACGTATTATTCTTCATTCCACATAAACACTTCTTGTTCGGTTTATGAAGTCAGTGATGTGATTTCAGCGGCAGGTTTGCCGGAAAAGGAGTTCAAAAAGATCGAGAACAAAATTTTGAAGTTGATTGGTGACGAGGGTATGTTTGCGGGTGACATTTCCGAATCCCTGAAGGTATCCACTATGATGCTGAAATGCCTTGTGAAGCGGTCGTCCAAGTTTGATTATAGGGGTCACAGGATAGAGATATATACAGAATGACCGTTTTGATTAGGGGGAGTTCCAGCATGATAACTGTTTTGAGAATCGGGCACAGGCCGGATAGGGATAAGAGAATCACAACCCATGTTGCATTGGTAGCCAGGGCTTTCGGTGTTGATGAAATCCTGATAGACAAAAAGGATTCGGAACTGGAAAGGACTTTTCTGGGGGTTTGTGAAAGGTTCGGTGGGAAGGTGAACATCAAGACCGGAGTCAAGTGGCGTGAAGCTCTCAAGAATTGGAAAGGCCAAATAGTTCATCTTACCATGTATGGAGAGAAGTTCGATGCGGCAATGGACGAGTTCGACCGTGACGGAGATTTAATGATAGTGCTCGGCTCGGAGAAGGTGCCCAGGGAGGTGTACGAAATGGCTGACATCAATGTCTCGGTGGGCAATCAGCCGCATTCGGAGGTTGCGGCACTGGCCGTGTTCCTGTACAAGTATTTCGATGGTCGCCCGTTCAAGAATTTCGAGGACGGTCAGGTTAGGATTATCCCTAACAAGAAGGGCAAGACGGTGGTGGAGAATTGAGTTTGTATCCCACAAGAGACGAATGTCTGGCCATATTAAGAAACGAGGGTTGTGAGCCCGAGGTAATCGACCATTGCATCGCCGTCGAAACCTTCGCGGTGAATATTGCCAGACACTGCACTTCCGACCCAGCCCTTATAGTGCAGGTAAGCAGGGGCGCGCTCTTGCACGACATAGGTCGGGGCAGGACACACGGCATCCTACACGCCATCGAAGGTGCGGACATCTGCCGCTCGAGAGGACTGGATGAGACACTTGCCCTCATCGTGGAAAGACATATCGGGGCCGGGCTGACCCTGGAGGAAGCGCTCGCGCTGGGGCTGCCGGAGAGGGATTACATTCCCAGAACACTGGCCGAAAGAATAATTGCACAGGCTGACAATCTGATCGGAGACAAGGACAGGGCCACTGTCAGAATGCCGTTGTCAGAAGCGGTAGGACGGGCTAGGGCTGATGGTTTGGAGACGCTTGCCGACAGGATGAAGAAGCTGCACGAAGAGCTCAGCCAGATGTGCGGAATTGACATCGATAAGATAGAGTGATTTTTCGTTTACCAATCCCCTTAAATATTTTCAGGCAGTTACATTACGCAATGGACTATATCACGCTCGCCGAGGCCTATGAAAAGATAGAGGCCACAAGCAAACGGTTGGAGATGACCGACCTTCTCGCAGAGTTGTTCGGCCAGACACCGAAGGAAGAGATGGAATTGGTGGTTTACCTGACTCTGGGAAGGGTGGCACCGGACTTCAAAGGCATCGAGCTGGGACTTGCCGAGAAACTGGCTCTCAAAGCGATTTACGAGGGAACGAGGGTGGACGAGTCGCAAATCCGGGAATGGTGGATAAAGGAAGGCGACTTAGGGACAGTCGCGTTCGAAGCTGTGGGCCAGAAGAAACAGACGTCGCTTTTCACAGAAAGCCTGAGCGTGGGGATAGTGTTTAACTCGCTATTGGACATAGCCAGCGCCTCGGGCAGCGGCTCCCAGGAATTGAAGATGAAGCTCTTTGCCAAGCTCTTGCACGATTCCAGCCCGGTCGAGGCAAAGTACATAGCCAGGTCAATGGCCGGGAAGCTCAGATTGGGCATTGCAGACATGACCCTCGTGGATGCTCTGGCCATCGCGTTTGCGAAAAAGGAAAACCGCGATGAAGTGGAAAAGGCATACAATACTTGCTCGGACATGGGCAAGGTCGCAAGGTTGCTGGCGGAAAAAGGTCTGACCGGCCTAGAGGAGGTTAAACTCGAGGTCGGCGTACCGCTCAGGGCAATGCTCTGTGAACGGCTGCCTAGCATACCGGAGATAATAGAAAAACTGGGCGGAAAATGCGCTTTCGAGTACAAGTACGATGGGCTGCGAATTCAGGCGCATATCAAAGAAGGCCAGATCGAGCTTTTTACGAGACAGCTGGAAAATGTTACCGTGCAGTTTCCCGACCTTGTCAAGATGCTGGCCGCCGCTTTCAAGGGCAAGGAGGCGGTGGTCGAGGGAGAGTGTGTTCCGGTTGACATCAATACGGGAGAAATGCTACCATTCCAGACGGTCAGCCACCGCCGCGGTAGAAAATACGAGTTGACATCGGCCGTTACCGAATTTCCGGTCATGCTTTTTCTGTTTGATTGCCTATATCAAGATGGTGAGGATTTGACCCATACGTCTTACCCCAACCGCAGAGAAAAATTAACTGGCTGTATTCAGGAAACAGAACATGTAAAGGTTTCCGAATATCTTATCACAGATGATGATGTAGAAGCCGAACTCTTCTTCAACCGGGCAATCGAGCGGGGAGGTGAGGGAGTAATTGCCAAGTCCATTGGTGAAGACTCCTTTTACCGCGCCGGCTCAAGAGGCTGGCAGTGGATAAAATTCAAGCGCGATTACAAATCGGAGATGACGGACACGGTTGATCTAGTCGTGGTGGGAGGTTTTGCCGGTCGTGGGAGACGTGCCGGAGCCTATGGGGCATTGCTGATGGCCAGCTACAATAAAGAAGATGATAAATTCGAAACCGTTACAAAGCTGGGAAGCGGCTTTGACGATGAGATGCTGGCCGCGCTTCCCGACCTACTTGATGAGCACAAACTCGAGAAGATGCACAAACGTGTGAACTCGCAGATGATGCCCGACTACTGGTTCGCACCCGAGGTCGTGCTGGAGGTCAAGGGTGCGGAGATAACGCTCTCGCCGATACACACCTGCGGTTTTAGCCTGATTCGCAAGAACGCTGGCCTGGCCATTCGGTTTCCCAGATATACGGGGAAATTACGAAAGGATAAGAGACCTGAGGATGCGACCTCGACCGAGGAAATGTTGGACATGTACAACATGCAGTTGAAAAAGCTGGAGTGATGTTATGTTGAAGAAGAACGAAGATGCATTCGGGCAGGGGATGTATGATTACTTCAAAGGAGAGGAAGCGAACGAAATCATAGAGAGGGACGACGGCTACATTGACATTACTCAGGGTGCAAAGCATTATCTTTCCGAATACAAAGATTGGAGCCCCCACGAAAGGAAGGCGATGAAATATGCCAGAGGCCGAGTATTGGACATCGGTTGTGGTGCTGGTAGACATTCCATTTACCTTCAGGAAAAAGGTCTGGTCGTACTCGGCATCGACAATTCGCCTATGGCCTTGAAAGTATGCAAGGAAAGGGGTCTGAAAAAGACCAAGCTCTTGCCCATAACCCAGATAACTTCAAAATTGGGAAGATTCGACACGATTTTGATGCTGGGAAATAATTTCGGCCTTGTCGGAAACAAGAAAACGGCCATATGGTTGCTCAAAAAGTTTTATTCTATGACGTCACCGGATGCTAGAATAATCGCTGCAAGCATGGACGTCTATGCTACCGATAAACCAGAACATCTCTGGTATCACAAATACAACAGGAAGAGGGGAAGAATGGGTGGCCAAGTCAGGATAAGGGCCAGATACAAAAAGTACATAACACCGTGGTTCGATTATCTCATCGTTTCAAAAAAGGAAATGGAGATGATACTGAAAGGCACCGGCTGGCAGGTGAAAAGATACCTCGACCACGGGCCAGCCTACATTGCCATAATCGAGAAGGAGAGGTAAAATGAGTTGGGACGTTCCTAATCCGAAAGGAAGAATAGCCAGCATCTTATCCGCGATAATCTGGACACTCCTAATCGTGCTCCTGGCAATCAAAGGAGATTGGACCGTTTATCCGATTCTCTTGATGATTCTATTTATACTCTTACTCATCCTGAGCCTGGTCAGGGTCCACCAGGAATGGAAAGAAGGGGGAGAATGGCTGGAGTGATCATTCAATCCTCGCATCCACAACAACATGGCTCACTCCCGGTGCATAGGATTTTATCGTCTTGATATTGAGAATTTCAGCGGTCTTTCCCTCGGTCTTCGCTGCCTGTTTTATCCGGCCTTTCGGGCGGTCTGGCATCAACCTGTCCGGGCAGGTTTCATGATAGTGGATTATCCCGCTTTCCCGAAGGATCCGCACCGCCTTCGGCAGGAACTCGTGCGTGGTTCCGACATAGCCCATCACCACCCGGTCGGCTACGTCTTCTTCTGCTTCCGTACAGTTACCCAGCTTCGTCTCAACCACTTCTTCTACCCGGTTGAGCTTCAGATTTTCGATCAAATATTTGTGGGCCAGCGGGTTTATTTCGTAGGCAAAAATCTTTTCCAGATTCGAATGCACGGCCATCGGTAGCGTGAAGTATCCGATACCGGCGAACATGTCCACTACAATTTCAGCATTCTTGCAGACGCTGGCCATCCTAATTCTCTCGTCAACGTTGCCGCTGGAGAACATTAGTCTTGCAGCGTCCAAACGGTACTTGATTCCGTTCTCAACATGGGTGGCTTCGGTCTCGGCTCCTAATACGAGTTCCAGGACTGGCTCCCTGTATTCGCCGGTGATTCCACCCACGTCCCGAAGCACGGTTTCTGCGCCGAGTACTTCCGAATACGCACCCGCTATCTCCTCCAGCCAGTCGTCCAGACCAGCGTCGATTTTCATGATTAAAACATGCCCCAATTGCTCCCATCTGGTCGGCAGCAATTCTTTCTTATCATCTGGTATCTGGATGCACTTGAGAATGTCCCTGAAAGGCTCCTTGAATGTTTCCCGCCATGGATACTGGCGCTCATCAATAACCACGGCATTGAGTCGTGCAAACTTTTTTAAAAGTTCATGGTCGGGAAATTCCAAAACTGGAATCTCTACAAAATCCTCCGAGTGCCTGATTCTGTGATGTTTGTCAAGTATCTGGTTTTCCGACAATAAAACTCTGGCTTCCTCCGCCTTTTCCCGGGGTACCCTCAGGGCCAACATAATTATTCCTTTTCTTTCGAATAATAAGGCGCGTCCAGGGTTTCGCGAATCCCTTTAGCGATGACTTTGCCCACGCCCTTGACCTTCTGCAGGTCTTTATCGCTTGCCTCAAGTACCGCACTGACGCTTCCGAAGTGAGCCAGCAATCTCTGTGCGATGATGCCCGAAACATTCGGCAATCCCTCTAAAATAAACTGCTGGCGCTCTTGAAGCAGCATGGTGCCTTTTTCCCCGCGAATGCCCGGTGTACGCCCTTCCGCAGCCTCTCTCTTCGTTATTGCGAGCAGAAGTTCAGCAGTCTCTTTATCGTCTTTCGTGGACATTATCGGAATCCCGAAGTCAACGGTAATGGAAGCCAGTGCCCCGTAAATCGCGTCTGGGGAAATGCGTCTCCTGCTGAACAGGTCCTCACCTTCGATAATCATCAGAGGCGACTGATAGGCCCTTTTCAGTGTTCTGGCCTGCTGGAAAAGTCTACCGTCCATCAGGGATGCCAGGAAGTCGTCCACCTCCTTTCTTTCCACGCCAACGCGTTCTGAGATCAGGTAATCGCCAATGTCCAGCTGGACGGATTCGATTATGACGTCCCGTTTGGCCAGGTTTCTCACAACCGGCGAGTTGAATTCTCTTGTGTCCGCGATTATCTTCAGTTTTTCGTCGGGCTTCTTCTCGAAGTCGCCCAATCGCCTCTGGCTCTTGGTTTGAATGGGTTTTCCGACCGCGGTTTTCATCTTTTTCATAGGCGATTTCTCAGCCGCGGTCTTAAATGCCGGGACCGTGGGTCCGCCGACTTTAATTTCCTTCTGCAACTCCTTGCGGAGCTTTTCCAGTTCCTTGTGCATCCGCGACTCCTTGTGCTTGGACGACCAGTAATAGGCTTCGTCCCTCGTGCCTTTTGTGATTAGTATCACAACCTTGCCGGTTCTCCGCCGACCTGTTCTCCCCCGGCGTTGTATTGTTCTGATTTCTGAGGGCACTGGCTCGTACATGACAATCAGATCTGTGGTGGGAATATCCAGGCCTTCTTCGGCTATGCTCGTGGCTACCAAGACATTGAATTCCCCGTCCTTGAACCTGTCAATCATCTCCACCTGTTGTTTCTGTCTCATGCCCTTGTCCTTACCCTTGCTGGCCTGTCCTACGAATCTCGCAGGTCGCACGATTTCAATCCTACCCAGTTCATCGGTGACTAATTCACACGTGTCCCTGTAATGTGTGAAAACGATGATTCTGGAATCTGGCTTGCTGTTCAATTGCGCGACCACGATTTTTTTCACCTTCTCCAGCTTGGGTGTTTCGACCTTCGCGGCCTCAAGTTTTTTCAGGGCCTTCATGGCCATCTGGACCTTTGGAAGGGCGATGGTCTGTGTGGATGCCTTGGTCGCATGTCTGGCAACAGCCTTTGTTCTCAACCTTTCGAAATATGCCTTTAAAGCGGCCACACCCTGGGTTTCTGCCCGTTCCAGTGCCTGATTCAATGTCATGGCAATTGCTGCCGTTGTAGCCGCGCTGTAAGCGGCAGACGATTTACTGCCGGTCCGAAGTGCTCCCTGTATCTGTCTTTGGGCGGACAACAGGTCCGTGGTGGTGACGAGCTTCTTTCTCGGAACGTAGCCATATTTTCTCAGTTTCGCGACCTGTTCGTCGAGCCCCTTTTTTAAGTGCTCAACCACTTTCTTCATTTCTTCTGGGAGCTCCAGCTCAATCCACTTTATATATACGTCGTGAACGTATTTGACAACGTCTGGGTCATAATCGTGTCTTATCTCCACACCTTCGATGTTCAGGTTTTCGCACACCTCAAGTATTTTGTCGGCTTGGTTGCCAGGAGAAGCGGTCATTCCTATCACATGGCTGCCTTTCAACTTCCTGAACCTCTCCCCGATGAATACATAGGCATAATCGCCCACAGCTCTATGCGCCTCGTCAAAAATTATCAGAGAAACACCGTTCAGGTCTATCTGGCCGGAGACCAAGTCGTTGGAAATCACCTGCGGGGTAGCTACAATTATCTGGCTGTTCTTCCACATCTCTTTCCTCTTCCCGGGTGAGACTTCGCCCGTGAAAACTACCGGCAGCTCTGCAATTAGATGTTTTCCGAGTAATCTGGCATGCTGCTCCACTAATGGCTTTGTGGGAGCCATAAAAAGGATATTTCCTTTTTTAGTACGCAGAGTTTCAGCAATCACGCGTAAAGCGATCACTGTTTTTCCCAAGCCAGTAGGTATAACTATCAACGTAGACCGTTTCACACAGGACAGGGCGATGATCCGTTGATAATGCCTCTCCTCTATTGTATCTGGTTCAATCATCTGGTGCTCGACAAACACGATTGGGAATAACTACTGTTTATAAAGAAAGTTTTGGGTGGGGTGAATGAAAGTGCTCCCGTCGGGTCGAGGACTTCACTATCAGCATTTAACGACAATAGCCCGAGTGAGACGGAGCATCGAATGATATCAAGTAAAAATTGTAGATGCTCCCGTCGGGATCGAGGGCTTCACTATTGGCACTATGTATTAATAGTCCGAGAGACGACGGATATTGATAGAATACAAGTTATGAGCATCGATTAATATTGATAGAAAAATTCAGATGCTCCCATCGGGATTTTCGTGTCGTGCTGGAAAATCCAGCACTAATTCGAACCCGAGTCCCCAGCTCGAAAGGCTGGAATGATTGACCGGTCTACACTATGGGAGCAATTTTTACGAAAGCTTGGCAGAGTAAAGCACCGCCATTATTAAAAATTTCGAGTATTTTCAAAAATGAAAAATGGGCCCAAAGAAACTTGAATCCGGACCTACTGGCTTGATTTTAGTTCAGCGAGAATTAGCAATTAACGGTTGAATTAACAATCTCGGTAAGCGAAACCGTCGTTCCTCTTTTTTCTTTTTTTATAGGAGCTTGGAAGGACCAAGCAAGGTGAATGTAGGATTATGCACAGTACAATGATTGAATTTATATACTTATTGTACAGTACTGGGAGATGATGAAAAAGACAGGAACCAACATGTCAGAAAACAGACATGATCCTGAAACTCCTGAAGGTATTTTGGTCGCCGTGGGGGGAAAAGAGGACAAGGAGAACGACCTTGATGTTCTTAGAAAAATGCCTGAGCTAATAAATAACGATAACCCAATTATTGAGATAATCACTACAGCCAGTGGCAGGCCGAATAAAACCGGAGAGTTGTACCTCAATGCTTTTGAGAAAATCAGTGTAACCAATGTCAGCGTTCTTCACATTAGGACGAGGGACGAGGCAAATAACAACGAATATCTAGACAGGATCCAGAAAGCCGACATAATATTTTTTACAGGTGGTGACCAGCTTAAGATCACCAGCATACTTGGAGGCTCCCCTATTCTTCAAGAGATCAGAAGAAAATACTTCAATGAAAAATGTGTGATCGCCGGAACAAGCGCAGGGGCAACCGCCATGCCGGATACGATGATATATGGCGGTGAGAGCCATGAAGCCCTATGCAAGGGCACGGTCCAGATGACAGGTGGTGTGGGCCTGGTAAAACGCATGATAATTGATAGTCATTTCATAAAGAGAGGTCGGTTCAGCAGGTTGATGGAGATAGTCTCTTCAAATCCTGGGTATATCGGCCTGGGCCTGGGGGAAGACACAGGAGTTATAATCCGAAATGGACATATATTAGAAGCGATCGGTAACGGTTTAGTTGTAATATTGGATGGACATGGCATAAAATATTCGAACATCTCTTCTTTAAAAGATGGGGACGCGATAGCTGTCGAGGGTGTCCTTGTCCACACGCTTGTAAAGGGGCATGGATTCGATACGTTGACAAGAGAATATCTGAAACCGTTGGACCTTAGAAAGTCGCTGAGGTCAAATATATGAATATTGAGGAAATAAGAGCGCTTTGGGGTCCGAACTACTACAGTCGTTATCCAGTTATCTATATGCTCTTGGATATAGGGAAATTAGAGAAAAAACCCTCCGATATGGCCCCAGATATGAAAGACCGATTGGTCAAATTGATACCAACTTTGATGGAACATCGATGCTCCCCTGGCTATCCCGGCGGTTTTTTAGAAAGGGTTGAAAGGGGAACCTGGGCTGGACATATTGTGGAGCATGTGGCTATAGAGCTTCAATGCCTTGCTAACATGGAAGTTGGATTCGGCAAGACACTAGAAACAGATACCAAGGGAGTTTACAAGGTAGTATTCAGGTACAGGGACCCAGAGGTTGGTGTCGAAGCCGGAAAAGCAGCGGTAAAGATAGTGGATGCATTGTTCAAGAACAAGCCTATCAAGATCGAACCAATCATCGCCCGGTTGAAGGAAATCCGAGAAGAAAACATGTTTGGGCCCTCAACTTATTCAATAATCAAGGAGGCAGAGAGCCGCGGGATTCCTCATATTCGTCTCAACAAACATAGTTATGTTCAGTTAGGACATGGGATCAACCAGCGGAGGATCCAGGCCACCATGGTGGACAATACCTCAGCCATTGGTGTGGATATTGCAGATGATAAAGAACAAACCAAGGAGATCCTGGATGAGGCAGGAGTGCCGGTTCCCGAGGGAGAATCGGTAGATAATCTGGAGAGTGCTTTCATAGTCGCCAAAGAGGTAGATTATCCAGTCACCGTGAAACCTTTGGTGGGGCACTTTGGGAGGGGTATCACAGCCAATGTGAAAAATGGTAGGGAACTTAAGATAGCCTACAATAGCGCGAAAAAGTTCCATGAATATGTTATTGTGGAAAAGCATTTGGAAGGTTTCGATCATAGATTGTTGGTCATCAATGGAGAGCTTGTTGCAGCAGCGAGAAGAGAGACCGCCAGCGTGATGGGCAACGGGAAATCAACGATACGCGAACTGATCGATATGATTAACAAAGATCCAAAACGGGGTATCGGCCACGAGAAGATACTCACGAAGATAAAAATAGATTATATGACAAAGAGGCTCCTCAAACAGCAGAGCTTGAAACTTACGGATGTGCTGCCAGAGGGAAGGATACTCCACCTCAAATCCACTGCCAACTTGAGCACTGGCGGCTGCTCGATCGACGTGACCGATGATGTGCATCCTCAAATCAAAAGGATGGCAGAGCGGGTATCGAAGATAATCAACATCAATGTGATGGGGATAGATGTGATAGCACCACATCTCAAGAGACCCTTAAAGGAAACTAACGGCGGGATAATTGAGGTGAACGCGGCCCCGGGATTCAGGATGCATCTAGAGCCGTATTTCGGTAACAAAAGGAACGTGGCCAAACCATTGGTCGATATGCTGTTTCCCCCTGAGACCGAGAGCACAATACCCCTCATTGCAGTAACTGGCACGAACGGGAAGACAACCACGGTCCACCTCATAGCCCACATTCTTAAATATGCTGGAAAAAGCGTGGGAATGTGCAGCACTGACGGCATCGAGATTGGGAACCAGTTGATTCTGGAGGGCGACTACAGTGGACCTTCGGGAGCCAGGCATATCTTAACAGAACCATTTGTAGACCATGCTGTCTTGGAGGTAGCCCGAGGAGGCATCCTGAGGAGAGGGCTTGGCTATGATGAAAGCGATATAGGTGTCTTTCTAAATATCTCCGCCGATCACCTTGGCTTGGATGGAATAAACACCCTGGAGGATCTGGCTGACCTGAAGAGCATAGTCGTGGAAACTGTTAAGCCCGAGGGGTTCGCAGTCCTCAACGCCGACGACGAATTGGTCCTGAAATGCATGGATAATATCAAGGCGAAAACCATATTGTTCTCTCTTGACGACACAAATCCAGCACTTGTGACCCATATCTCAAATGATGGGGTTGTCGTTACAGTTAAAGGTGGGAATATAATCTTAAGAAAGGGCACCGTTGATATGAAGATAGCAAGGATCAGCAATATCCCGATCACCTTTGGCGGAAAAGCGTCGTTCAATATAACCAATACCCTGGCAGCTGTTGCAGCGACATATGCGATTGGCATAGACATAAAGACCATACAAACCAGCCTAGTTACGTTCAACTCGACCACAGGACAATTACCTGGCAGGGCGAATCTAATCGATGTTGTTTCATTCAAGGTGTTGATCGATTACGGTCACAATGTCTCTGCCCTTGAATCGCTTGCAGGTCTGATACCCCATCTTGCCAAAGGAAAGAAGATCAATGTCGGAAGCGGCACAGGGAACCGGAGGGATGAGAACATATTGGATTTTGGCAAGAATATGGGAAAAATGTATGATCATATAATAATATGCGATTCAGATTCCAGACAGCGAAAGATCGGTGAAACCGCTGAGTTGGTACGCAAAGGCGTGCTCTCCACGGGTTTCCCTGAAAAGAAGCTCCAGATGGTGCTGGACGAGGGTGAGGCTATACAAACGGCTCTGGAAATGGCTAAGGATGGCGACCTTGTGGTGATCCAAGCCAACTTCTTCAAAAATGCGATCCATATTGTATTGGAGTACAAAGAGAATCTATTGGCAAAAGGTATGAGTTAGAAGCGGGCCTGACGAGCAAACTAATACGACATTAGCAGTCCAAGAAAGAACTCACGAAGGAAAATCAATGCGACTATCGCAGACGCCCTCTGGGGCACGGGAGCAGACTCTGTTATTGTCTGTGATCCAGCTGAGCCATATCACATCAAAGAAGTTGGACCGACCTATGTTATGAAACCAGGGGAAGGTTACTGGGTGCACGTGCCTGCCGATAGTGGGTGGGTTGTGGATTGGTAATTTATTGAGGTAGTAAACCAATTTGTAAACCTCTAAATAATCCCAGAATCCTTTTGGTTTAATTTACATATGTTTATAGACTCAAGGACATTACCTCAACTATGGCATGTAAACCGTTCACAATAACATTGAATAAGGATATGAACTTTATATTAGGGGAAGTGAGGGGAAAAGCAACTGAAATGGGCATCTCATTTAGAGGAAATGCAAAAAATGGTGACCTTGAAGGTAAAGGGCTTTATGCGAGATATACGGTCTCGGGAAAGGAGGTGACAGTAACAATCCATTCTTTACCTATTTTTAAATCATGTCAAAAAGCTGAGATAAAAATACGAAAGGCTTTTGAAAGCTGACCCCAATCTCCAATTTCTGCCCTTGAGATACTCCCTCCTAAAGTTAAGTTCTATGCAATCGTAAGGCTTATAGAAAATGAATGTTATGTTGTATGGGGAGCGAGACGTTCTCTGAGGAGTCGTGGGCATTGAATGACAGATAAGAATCAACTCTTCCCCACTCGGCGGAGTGAGTCTCTCCAATCGAGGATAATTAGTCTAAAGCACTCCGCCCAGTTTTTTATTTTTTTGCGCCCGAGCCTCCGGAGTGGAGCTTGGGTACCCAGATATGTTTATATATCCCATTTGAACTATGCAAAGATAATGGAAAAAGAGAAACTAACACCCCTCTACATTGAAGAGAAACTAAAATCTAAGTATTTATACTACAGAAACTCACTGAAATTAGGGACGACTAATGCGATGGAAGCCACAAAAAACTGGGCAGTACAGGAGTATAAGTACGTTTGGGGAGTTAGTAAACCGTCGAATGAGTGGCTGGAAGAATTGGATAAGGCGATTAGGGATATAGCGAAAGAAGTTTGATAGTCAAAAAGTTGAAACCAGCTTACAGCTTAACGTCAAACTCTTCTTGGAGATCCATAGTGACTTGTTCTAGAACCTCTTGGAAAGATTCGCCCCTGTACTCTCGGCGTCCTCCTAGGGCGCTCTGTACCTTTGCAATGTGCGTTTTATCCGCCTTGAAGAATTCCACATTACACAATACTTCTTCCAATCGTGTTCCCCCAGTGTACCCGACGGAGATAATTAAGTTTGTATAAAATCTTTGCCTAAACACATTGGTTAGTAACAATTATTAAACCAGCGTAGTTCATTCCTATCAAATATAAATGTGATAAGTCATGGAGAAAATAGAAGTTCAAAACATTGTGGCTTCGTCGTCATTCAAGATTGCCCTGGATTTGACCGTAATACATCAGGAATTGGAGGATACTAAGTACGAGCCAGAGAAATTCCCTGGCATAGTCTTTCGTCTCAATAAACCCAAATGCACAATGCTGATATTCAGGAACGGGAAAATCGTGTGTACGGGTGCAAAGAATGTCGAAGAAGTTCACAAAGCTGTTCGAATCTTAATAAATGCCATTGCCAAACTGGATTTTTCTATAGAAAGACACCCGGAAATAATAATTCAAAACATCGTTGCTACTTATAATCTGGGCTTTAAATTAAATCTGACCAGGACGGTTTTGGAGCTTGGGCTAGAGCAGGTGGAATATGAGCCGGAAGTGTTTCCTGGACTGATATACCGAATGAAAGAGCCAAAGGTGGTGATGCTGCTTTTCTCAACCGGCAAAGTTGTTATCACTGGTGGAAAGAGTGTTAAAGAGGTGAAGCAGGCAGGAAAGAAGCTTCATGGTTTGTTGGTCAAAAGTGGTTCGACCTCTGGATAGCTTTGTATTATTACTTCTAGGTAGAATATTCATATTCTTATCGTAATGAAGCCCGCAAGGATTTCAGTAATTAAAATACTAGCCAGAGACAATTTATTTTGTACTTGACAAACTCATTATATATGAAAATTGCTTTACTCTGGACGTATATCCGAAATGGTGGAATCAATGTCTAAGTGTCCTAAATGTAACTTGACTGTTAAATATCTATACCACTGTGTAAAATGCGGTGCTTGTGTACACGACGAGGCTTATTGTGATAGATTGACCACAAGAGACTTCCCAAAGTGTCAGAAATGTAGATAATAAGGTATTTCATAGAACCGTTGTAAGTGTTATAACTTCCCAGATTGGTGGGGTGGTTCTCTCCATCACACTCACCGGGAGATCTTAAAATCCCCGCCTGATTTATATTTTATCTTTTTCTTTCATTCTTGTGAAGCTTCTACAATTTGGGCAGAACATAGTGGTTTTTACCTCTACGTACTTCTTACAAACCGCACAATATCTTCTCATTATTTATCTCCCGTTTGACAAAGCTCATCCTCTAACACGTTAATATTATTAAGATTCCTCTCAGGCGTCTATACAGATGGTGGGGTGTCGGAACGCAAGCCTCTTAAGGGCTGTGAATACACAGAGATTCGTTTTCAATATACTGGCAACATATCAATCAAAAAATGTGGGCCCGTTAGGATTTGAATTGCAGAAATACCCACCTTAATTTTTCTTTTAAGTGAGAAAGATTTATCTTCCTGTTCCACTATTGCTGCTATCGGGGTGAGTAATTGGCATCTCCTATTGCAGAAAGTTGGACACATGCAACAATGCTTATTCAGAACGAATGGGGTGGTTTGGGTACTGGGTTTGTTGTTGCTCGAATAATTAATGACAAAGGAACACGTTTATTTCTGGCAACAAACAAACACGTACTCCATGAAGAGACAGATATGCGAGAAGAAGCTTTAGAGATAATATTACACGTTAACTTTAAGAACGTAGATGGGACAATCAAGGGGGAAACCGCTAAAATCCCCTTAAATCTGGATGACGGCTCAAAGAGATGGCGTGAACATCCTGACAGAGATGTAGATGTGTTGGCATTTGATATAACTGCTCTCAAGGCTCAATATTCCCAACTGGAGACAAAATGGGTTAAATATGATTTATTTGGCACTTCTGGAAGGATAAAACAATACGACATTACAATCGGAGAAGACATATTAGTCATAGGTTATCCATTGGGGTTACGACATGCCGAAACCAATTATCCTTTAGTTAGGGCTGGTATCATTGCCACCCGTATAGGGGAATGTTTAGAAGATGAAGTTAAGAAGAAAGATGGAACTTACAGGAAACGACAATTACGTGGTTTCCTCATCGACGGTGGTGCAATTCCTGGTTCAAGTGGCAGTCGTGGTGTTGAAACCTAGTATGTCACATTATCATAGACAAAGGGGGAATGTATTAGGCCGAGCACCGCCGCAGATACTTTTGGGTATTTTAGCGGAGTCTAAATATGCACCAATTAGAAATGGTGAAATTGACACGCTCTCTTATGCTGGATTGGGGTTGGCATTTGATGCTGTAACTGTGATGGAAACAATTGAACTATTTTTTCAATGAAATTCACAGGCAATTCTTTTTATAGCAAGCTTCTTAAGGACAGATGCTCATTCACAGCTAGGTGGTGTGGGAATGGGATTTATAAAATTTCCATCAGGGAGCGACATTCAAAAAAAAATTATTAATCGCACAATTTTGAGCTTTTTAATATTGGGATTAATCTCTATTGGGGTCGCTGGTTTATCTTATAAATATACCGAACAAACATCAAAATTTTCTACATATTTCCGATTTGAGGATACGAATTCCACTGGTGTTCCATATTCAGTTTTTTTATACTGTTTCTTTGAGTGTGACGGGATTCTTTGTGCCCAACATCCTTTTTATTTAACCAAAATTGAAATAAGACCTCCAAGCCAATTATTTTTAAACATAACATGGCTTGAACTTCAATTAACTATCCCTTACAGATGGGGAAAAGGAAAATTATGGCTTAATGAATCATTTCCAACTGAGTACAGACGTACGCCTCATGTGGTTTTCACACCCGAGCAGAGTAATGGTACAGAGTTTATGTTTTATTTTGAAGGCAACTATGAATTGAGTAGTCTCCTATATATTGGTGGACCTGGTTTTGGTTATTATATATCTAACTTATCTGCGAATAGTACCCCCTTAAAGGTTGAATCTTATGAAAAGTATAATGCATATAAAAGTTCCCGACTCACTATGTCTTCCATTATATTTGCTGTGGTCTTTGTTTCTTTACCAACAACTTATCTTACTCTTTTGAAAATTAATAGGGAACACAAAAAAGTGGGATGACGGAAGGTATTTAACGAACCTTCCACATTCACTTAGGGAGCGAGTGGATGGAAGAAAAGCCTGGAGGCATGAACAAAAAAACAATGCTTGCAATAGTTATAGTTGTTATCATAGTAATAATATTAGCAAGTTTGTTGATTGTAACAACATCTCGGTCTGAATATTATACTAAAGATGCTAGTGAATACTTGCTTTCTACAGAGGATATAGAAAATTGGGAAATGATTGAAGAAAGTCCATCAATTCATACAGTTCCTCCTTCAACATTATCACATTGGCAGAGAGAATATAGACATAACAATACAGAAGAGCTTAGAATACGAATTTTAGTATTTGATACCAATGAAAATGCTCATGTTCATTATGAGGGAGCGATTCAGGATTTGGAAACTGTTTATTTCACGCCTATGGAGAATTACTCAATTGGTTCTGAAGGTTCTACTGGAATGTGGTATAATCCATATGCTGAGGGTTGGACGAAATATTACTATGTCTTATATCGAATAGACAATGTTCATGTATGGGTTCGTGGTACGGTTTCAGACGACGTTCAGAGCGGTAGTTATCGAGCTATTGCGCATATCCAACTTGATAATATTGTCGACTTGGGATAACTCTAATTATGTTTTAGATGTAATTGACAGAAGTGGCCGTAGATGCCCCGCCGATATGTGTGGGTTGTGGATTGGTGAATCCTTTAGGATTTGCTAAGGTGACACTGGATTGATTTTAATTGGTAAGCCATATTACTACCCTAGGTGAGCCCCCCAGTGCGATATTTAACATATATGGCCATTTTTTAGTTCACGAGTGAATTAGATTTTTCAA
>DAOVAY010000026.1 GCA_030670795.1 Methanobacteriota archaeon
GTTAAGAAAGCCTAATTCCCATGTACGGCCCGGATTTCTCAAACCCAAACTTACGGTAATACTCTCTAGCCCCCACACCACTGGTCACTAGCAACCTTTCCTTTCCATTTTCTATTGCCAGCTCTTTGCACTTAATTATCAGCTGCTCCCCGAACCCCCTGTGTTGCCACGAATCCATTTTCCGCTCGGAGAGGGGCAGCTGCTGGCTAACGGTCCTCAACTCGCGTATCACAGCCGAGCCCTTCATTTCCTTCCGGTGAGCCTTTACGGACGGAACTCTCAGCCTGGAAAATCCGATAAGGATGTCGTTTTGTCCGTCCTCGAAGGATACGAAATATTCCTTGCCACCGGAAGCATCATATTCTTCCACAAGAAGTGAGATCTCTTTTGGTACTCTGCCTTTCAGATAATTGTGCCCTGCCTCTCTACATCTTATACACCTACACGCCTCGCCGCGGGAAGCCATTTCCTCTTGAACAAGCTCCCTGAGGTGGCTTTTCTTTCCCCCCGCCTCAATCAGCTGGACGGGAATGTCCCGTTGTATCCTCTGTATTCTGACCCATTTTGGTATTCTAGCTTTAATGTCTGCCAGTAAACTTACCAGTTGCTCCAGTGAATAGGGTTCGTACTCGCCCCGTTTCCACATCTCATGCAGTTCAGTTCCCCCGATTACCAACGTGGGGTAAATCTTGAGCATATCTGGCTTGAAACGGGAATCTGTAAATATTTTCTCAAAAGTGGCGAAATCTTTCTCAGGTGTTTCTCCCGGGAGCCCAGGCATCATGTGATATCCGACCTTCATCCCGGCGTCTCTGGCGAGTCGGCTGGATTTTGCACTCTCCTCTAACCCATGTCCTCTATCCATCCGTCTTAGAACATCATCGTTCAGGGTCTGGACACCTAGCTCTACCCTCGTAGCACCAAGCTGAAGAGCGCCGTCCACCTGCGTCTCGTAGAAATAGTCTGGACGTGTTTCCACGGTCAACCCAATACATCGGTGTGTGGCCCTTTCGTTGTAGATTTGTGCAGCATCGAGATTTTCCGTTTCGGTTTCGTTCATGGCATCAAAACAGCGTTTCACAAAATCGTTTTGATAATCTGGTTCCCTTGCGGTGAATGTACCTCCCATGATAATGAGGTCGACCTTTTCTGTCGGGTGACCGATTGCCTCCAGCTGCTCCATCCTTGCCTTTACTTGAAGGTATGGGTCAAAGTTCCACCGTGCCGCCCTGAGCGCGGCCGGTTCTCTGCCAGTGTATGACTGTGCTGTCCCATCTTTGACCCCACCAGGGCAATACGCACACCTACCATGCGGGCAGTCGTGGGGCGAGGTCATTACTGCGACAACAGCCACACCGCTAATGGTGCGCACAGGCTTTGTTCTCAGAAGACCCTCCACTTCATCCAGGTCCTCATCTGCCACATGAGCCAATATCTCAGCATTGCTGGGTAATCGGTCCATTTTGTGCTTTCGGCACAGTGAGATCTTCAGGCGTTCCAGCTCTTTTTTTGTGGAGATTTTTCCTGCAAGTATTTCTTGAATGATATCTTGGTAATATTTCACGTGTAGCTCATAAAGAAGCCGTATATTAATCCTAGCGAATGCCACTAATACCCAAACTAATAAACTTATTATACCATATTTTGTATATGCTTGCGTGGGCCACATCTGTATAAGCAAAAGTGATTGAATGGCAGGTTCACATGCTTTAGAAGTTATTATGATGAAGGGGTGAGGAACTCTGGTTCCCAAGTCTAAAGATGATAAGAAAGACTGCCCTATTTGCGGGGGCAGCATAGATTCCAAAACTGGAAAATGTAGCGTTTGCGGTGCTTCTGAACTCTCTAAACAGAAGAAGACGGGGAAGAAGGTCCAGATATCTCTTGGAAAAAGTAGTGGTGGAAAAAAGAAAGAGAAGGAGAAAGATGCTGAAGAATCCGATTCTAAACCTGAAGAATCCTCCAAGGAAGATACTGGGAAAGGCATTGTCGAAGTTGATGTTGTTGTAGAGGGCGATATGGAAGCGGTGGAAGAGCAACCGAAAGAAGCTCCCGAAATCAAGGAGGCGGAGGAATCACCCAAAGAGGAAGAACCCTCCAAAGGGGAAGAGCCTACCAAAGAGGACGAATCTTCCAAAGAGAAGGAGTCTTCGGAGGAGGCTGCACCCAAGGGTGCTGAGAAAGATGAAGAGCTGGCCAAATGGTTGGCCGGGGAGGGCGACAGTAGCGATTTACAATCATGGATTGGCGATGGAAAACCCGGTGCCAAACAGAAGGGCGGGAAACCCGGATCAGAAAAGTCAGCGCTAAGGGGAAGTGACAAGAGCACAGAGGCGCTGAGGAAATGGTTGAGCGGGGAGGAGGAGACTCTCGAAGACTGGCTTGGGGCCACACCCGGAAAACCCAAAGCTGAAGGGGCCTTAGATAAAAAATTATTGGAAAAAGATAAGTTGTTGGGAGAGAGAGAGGAGACCCTGAAACAAAAGGAGGAAGAGCTTGAAGGCCTGAAAATCGAGGCAGAGGAAGTCAAAAAAGCCATGAATAAAGCCATTAAGAAGATAGAAGTCGGGGACTTCGATCCTGTTGGCGTCCTCCAAGAGACCGCCAAGTTGAACAAGGAATTGCAGGCCGAAATCAGGAAGAGGAAGAAATTAGAGGAAGAGATTCAACAAGTGAAGAAAGGCAGTATTGCCGTGATAAAGTATGTTAAGGCCCAGCAGATGCAGGAGAAAGGCGGCGCTGCCCGTTCACTCAAGAAAAAGCTGGACAGTGAAGTGACCAAGAGAGAGAAACTTGAAATCGAACTGGAGAAGAGCGAAGAGCTTCTCAAGTCCTTCAAAGATGAGGTAGATAAGGGCATTGACAAATTACCAGATGAAGCAAAGGATGTGAAAAAGCTTGAAATGGAGTTAATGGAAGAGAAGAAAAAATTGGAGGCGAAGGATAAGGAACTCAAAGTCCAGGAAGAAAAGATTCAACAGCAGCTGAAGGACGGGGGCGTTGAAGGGGAGGCCAGTGTAGAGCTAAAGCAGAAGATAGTGGCTGAACTGAGTGCCAAAGAACGGGAATTCATCGAAAAAGAAGCCGAACTGAAGAAGAAGATATTCGAGCTTGAAGAGAAGCTAAATGAAAGCGAGATAGACAGAAAATTGCAGAAGGATACGTCCGACTTGAAGGGGAGACCCGAGGGAGAAATCGATGTGGAGCTTGAAAATAAGCTGAGAGAACTGCAGGTCAAGGAAAAATCATTATTAGTGAGGGAGGATGAAATCAAGCGTTTAAAGGAACAATTAAAATCCAACGAAGAGGAAATCAAGAAACTCAAAGAACCGCTGGCTTATAAAGAAGGGGAGATGCTCCGTCGGGAGGAAGACCTCGTTTACAGGGAGCAGATGCTAATGGAGGAAAGACGCAAGCTGGAAGAGGCCATGCGCGAATCCGGTAGCATGGAGGTCCACGAGATGAGGAAGAAACTCGAGGAGCTGCAGATGCAGATAAACCGGAAAGAGGAGGAGGTTAGGGCAAAGGAGCAGTACCTCAATGCCAAGAATGAGGAGTTGAGGCTCAGGGAGAAGGGCCTGATTGAAGAAGAGATAGAGGCCAGAGATGAGGATAGGAAGTTAGAACTCAAAATAGAAAAGGCCAAAACCGGCGATAGAAGACTTGACGACCTGCTCTTGGGCGGCGTGCCCTTCGGCGCTAACATTTTAATTTACGGCCCGCCGTTCACCGGCAAGGAAGTGACCATCAACAGTTTCGTGGCAGAGGGTTTGAAAAAGGGCGTTCCCTGTGTATTTGTAATCACCGACAAACTACCGTCGGAGATAAGGGAAGAGATGATGTTCATTGTATCTGGCTTCGAGGAATACGAGAAGATGGGCCTTGTCAGGTTCATCGACGCCTATTCCAGGAGCATCGGTATAGAGGATGTTGAAGCGAACGTGGTTTACATAGACGACGCCACAGACCACAAGGCCATCATGAAGGCGACGGACGACATGGCGAAGGAGCTGATGAAAACACACAAGTATTACCGACTGGCCTTCAGGTCGGTATCCACCCTCATCGCTTACATGGACTCGGGTTCGGCGTTCAAGTTCCTTCAGCCATACGCAGGAAAGCGCAAGCGTGAAAAGGCAGTGGCAATGTACGCAATCGAGAAAGGCATGCACGACGAGCAGGACATCCAGATGATAGGCAGCGTCATGGACGGCATGGTAGATTACAAGGTCGAGCAACTGAAAACATTCCTCTGCATCAAGGGTATCGGAGATGTCCAGTCAAGGGCCTGGATAGATTACAGCTACAGCAAGCAGGGCCTGTCGATAGGGTCTTTCAGCTTGGACCACATCCGATAATATCATTGGGGATTTTCAGAAAAGTATTCTGCCAGGTTCAGCCCTTTCTTTGCAATCTGGCTCGTGGACTTTACTTCGAGAACCTTATTGAACAGCGGAACCGCTTCATCGAACCTGCCGAGGCCTTCCAGTGCCGCCCCTTTCTTCGCCATCGCGTCCAGCGAATCGAGGGCGATGGCTTTGTCGAAGACGGGCAATGCCTCCTCCAGCTTCCCCATTGTGACGAGGGCGCTGGCCTTCTTCAACCAGGCATCAGCTTTTCCGGGATTCTTTTCAATCTGGATTTCGGCTTTGTAGAGCTCATCTTCAGCCTTTGCCAACCTCTTCTCCGCCTTCTCCAGGTCAATTGCGGCCAGCGGGTGCTTGGGCGCGGTCTTCGCAGCCTCCCTCAGCAGGTTCGTCGCCGTAACGCAGTCGCCGTAGAAAAGGGCAGTGTAACCCTCAAAGTGCAGGTCGTTTGCCTTTATCATGTTTACCTGCTCCCCGCAGTAGCCCTCCAAATCCGATTGGCCAGCCGCGGTCGCGATATCCTTCAAACGCTTGAAAATCTCTGGTGAATCAAGGGGCCGGTCGAAGGCTCCGTCAACTTCCAAGAGCTTCTGATTGATAACGGCCAGTATCTCCTTGTCTTGGGCCGTTCCCCCGCCCTTTCCGGAGCACAGGTCACCACTCAACGTATCAATGGCACTCTTTATCGCCTCTCCTGTTCCTGTCATGCTATAGGTCACGTCTAGTCTCTTCAGTTCTTCCGGTTTCATTTCTCTCACCTTTATCTTCTCATATTAAAAGAGTAGTCAACGCCGTCATTGCGGCTCTGAGGCAGCCCTCCTCTGCTTTATGTTTGTCTTCCACCCCGATGACCTCGTCAGTGATTCGATTGTTGAAGCACGCGCAAATGGCACCAGCCCTGGCCCCGCCAATCATTGCCAATCTGAAGAGACAACTCGTCTCCATCTCGAAGTTGAGCACGTTCCATCTTTGTAATTCTTCAATTCTAAAATCTTCTAATGGCTGGAATTTGCCGGTGCTCCTTCCCTGGGAGCCATAAAAGCCGGGCATGGTGGCCGTGAGCCCGATGTGATGCTTTAGCTCGAGCTTCTGACAAGCGCTAATCAGGTTTTGCATTATGTGGTAATCTGCGATAGCCGGGAAGCACTCGGGCACAAAATACGTGCTCGTGTTCTCGTATGCGATAGAGCCGGTGGAGATTACCAAATCCCCCGGTCGGAGATATTCCTGAAGCCCGCCGCAACTCCCCACGCGTATGAACACGGGTTTCTCGACGATTTGGCCGCACTCGATGACGGCGATTTCGGTGTTATCTGGGCCGATGCCCGTGGACATCAACGACATCCTCTTCCCTCCGAACATGCCAGTTATGGTCCTGAACTCGCGCTGTCGTGTTTCGAACTCAACGCTCTCAAAGAGCTTTTTTCCAACGTCTACGCGGTCAACGTCTCCGCAGAGCATAATGCGCTGGGCCAACTCACCCTTTTTCAGTCCGAGGTGATACCGCCTGCCTTCGTCGTCGGCCATTGTTATGGCTGATTCTTCGGTCATTCCATCTTCTCCATCAGTTCTTTTACTATCCTCATTCCCGTTTCCGACAGTTTCCTGGCACGTTCAGGTGAGGGAGAGTCCACATACACCCTCATAACCGGTTCAGTTCCCGACGGTCTGAACAGCAGCCAGGACCGGTCGTCGTAAACATACTTAAGGCCGTCAATGTCATTAAGTTTTGCGTCCACAGGCTGAAAATTCTCTTTCACATGCTTGAGAATGTTGACCATCTGCTCTTCGGTTCCCTTGACGTTTCTCTTTATCTGGACATGCCTAGAAAATTCAGAGACCATATCTGATAACGGCCGCTTTTTAGCGGTAAGAATTTTTGCCATCATTGCAGTAGCGATTATGCCATCCGCCCATAGGACCCTTGGGGGAAAGAAATACTTGCCAGATTCCTCGTAGGCAAACGTCGCTTTGTACTTTTTTGCGGCCAATGAAATTTCAGGCGGTCCAATAATGCATTCCTCGACTTTGCCCTTCCAGACTTTTTTTATTAAGCCGGATGAGTTTACGGGGGTCACGCAAATTTCTGGCCCACAGTTGTAAATGTACTTGGCGAATAAACAAGCTGCCAAATCTTCCGACAAAGGCCGCCCCTCTTCATCGACAAAGAGAACTCTATCGCAGTCCGCGTCAAAGGCGGCGCCGAAATCGGCGTTTTTGGACAAAACCAGTTCGACCAGCTCCTCAACGCAGTCTATCCTGGGCTCCATTCGCCTTGGTGCATAGTTCATCGGGTCGTCATTGATAGTCACAACATCGCACCCCAGGTCTCTCATCAATCTCGAGACGACGCCGGCACCGGTAGCGCCGGCGGGGTCCAATGCCACTTTCACGCCTTTACCAGGCAAGGTTTCGCCTACGATTCCTTGAATAAACTCTATATAAAGATACAAATACTCCGAATCTGGCTCCGGTAAAACGTCTTTGATTTCCTCGGGGCGCGGCGGTTCCATTTTCTCTGCTGTTCGTTCGATGCTGTGGGTATTTTCATGGGGCGGAATCGTTCCGTCCGAGTCCAGGGGAATGAGACCGATTCTATCATAAGAGAGATGTGAGCCAGTAACCATGAGGCCGCCGTCCAGCTCCCTTTCCACAATCATTGCGCAAACCAAAGGCGACGATGCAACGCCGAAGTTTATCACCTCAATTCCTTCGGATGCCATCGCGAATGCGCAGACGCCGGCCAGCTTTTTTGCGCCGGGCCTAGTATCGTAACCGAGGGCAATTTTTGATCCTTTGCCGAAGTGGTGTGCCAATGCCTTCGAAACAACATAACACAGCTCAGGGCCGATTTCCTCGTTTGTCAGCCCCCGGATGCCGGCAGTGCCGAAGCGCACCTTCATTCCTCTGTTGCCCCCCGAACAATCTCAATGCTGGCACTCGCACCAATCCGGCTTGCACCCGCCCCAATCATGTGCATTGCGGACTCGTAATTGCGAATGCCCCCGGCAGCCTTCACGCCGAGCCTGTTTCCTACTGATTGACGTATCAACTTCACCGCTTCCACAGTCGCTCCGGAAGGACCGAAGCCCGTGGAGGTCTTGACGAAGTGGGCGCTGGCCCTTTCCACAACTTGGCAAGCTGTTACAATGCCCTCCTCGTCAAGGTAGCAAATCTCGATGATTATCTTCACGGTTTTGCCCCGGGCCGCCTCGACCACTGCTCGGATATCCTTTTCCACGTAGTCCAATTCACCATCCAGCAACTTGCCCAAGTTCAAAACCATGTCCAGTTCGTCAGCCCCATGCTCCAATGCAATCCTGGTTTCCTCAATCTTAGCCTGTGTTACCGCAGCTCCCAAAGGAAATCCGATTACGGTACAGGCCTTCACCTCGGAGCCAGCCAATTTATCAGCACATCTCTTTACCCACGACGGATTGACACAGACCGAGTAAAATCCATATTCCCTAGCCTCGTTGCACAGTTCATCTATCTGGCTGGCCGTGGCATTCGGCTTCAACAGGGTATGGTCGATCATTCCGGCAAGTTCTTGTCTGTTCAATCCTTCACCACCATTAGACCACAGGTTTCGGTATTGTAAGAGACTCGTAAATGGCCATTGCCATGTTGTCCGTCATTAGCGTAATGTAGTCTACAACAACCTGAGCATTTTCCGTGTTGTGCCAATAATTTTCACCCATCTGTGCTAGGAAATACAGTATTGAGTTCTTTGAACCCTTAAACATTTTGAGATTCTCACGGATGATGAATTCCCTGGCCTGAGCGACATCCTTGCCTTCAAAACCCTTCGTCTGCGATTCGAGTTCACCCAAAGAGAATCTGTTTGATGGACTCTCCACCATGTCATCTCCTTTTGCAAATTCAGACAAGCTGGCTTGTGAGGTTTCTGGTAGCCTCATGCCGTTGATTTCATTCAAGAATGCGTGGAATAAACCCCGAATCATGTTTTCGGTCTGACCGGCATATGTGGTACTCACTTCGCTCTCATATATCCGGGGATAATTGAAATCTAGAATTAGGGAGTTCAGTGCCTTGATGACAGGCTCACTGAACCTCACTCCAATGTCATCTTTCTCTGGGTCATGACCGAATTTTGATTTAAACACTTCAAGGTCCCTGTAAAAATTCATTATTAAGTCTTTGACCAGTGTGTCGATTATTTCGTTATTTGTTTTGCCTAGAACGCCCGAGACTTTTTCAGGGATATCTTTCTCTTCAATAATGCCAGAGGCCGTAGCATCCTCGATGTCCTTACCAACGTAAGCTATTCTGTCGCAAAGCTTGACGACGCACCCTTCGATGGTGGATGGCTCTTCACCCGAATGAAGTTCAAGATCTTCATCAGGATGGGCCTTGCTAGGCCTGATATTTCCGGCTTTGCTCTCTCCGCAATGCCTGATTATGCCTTCCCTCACTTCATAGGAGAGATTCAGTCCTCTCCCCTTCTTCTCAAGAATGTCTAGCATCCTTAGGCTGTGGGCGTTGTGTTCGAATCCCTTTCCCAGATGTTTCTGGCTTAGTTCGTCAAGCACTCTTTCCCCCCTGTGACCGAATGGCGGGTGACCTGTATCATGGCCCAGTGCAATGGCCTCAGCCAGGTCCTCGTTGAGGTGTAGCACTCTTGCCACAGCCCTCGAAATCTGGGCTACGTGAATGGTATGTGTCATCCTATTGCTGATTAGTGGGTTGCGGGGGGACATGAATACTTGAGTCTTTCCGGCCAGCCTAAAGAAAGCCTTGGAATAAAGGATCCTGTCGCGGTCCCTGGCGAAGGCTGTTCGGTGCTCCCCCCTTTCCTTGGCCTCTGCACGAATTCTGCCAGCCGATCGGCTGCTTAAAGTGGCGTAACTAGTATTGCACGCGCTCTCTTCCTTTTCTTGGGAGTGCCTTTCTATGTCAGCCAGTAGTTTCTCGATTTCCTCGTTCAAGTGCATTTCTCACACTACCAGACATCATAGAATAAGATATAGTCGAATATCATATTTTCTATAGTATATGAAAAAACAGAAAGTGTTTTGAACCACTGTCGTAATGCCTGAGCGGTGGATACCATGAAGCGCGACCTCATGAAAATAATATGTTGCCCGGTTTGCAAATCGGATTTGAAACTCACCGTCGAGAATGAAAACGAGGTCGAAGTATTGACGGGTGGCCTTCTATGTCAGAAATGCAATCACAACTATTCAATCGAGGACGGCATACCAAACTTGCTTCCCCCGGAACTACAAAAAGAGTGACTGAGCTTGGATGATGTCCTTGGAACTCGTTGCCCTTTCGTATTCTTCCAGCGGTTCCCTGTTTAGATCTAGGAATGTCTTCCCCCTGAAGCTTTTTCTTTTAACCTCGCTGTGCTGGCCTGGGCTCCAAAAGAAAAAGGTTCAATACAAAAAGAAAACTCGCCCAGACCTGCTCGCTCGTGATTGTTATATGAAAAGGGATTGGGCCTCGATAACTTCTGCCGAGTTCTTTGCTTTTTCATACTCCTCCAGCGGTTCCCTGTTCAGGTCAAGAAATGTCTTTCCCCATTTGAATTTTGACATGATCGATTCGGCTTGTCCTCTCCGACCAAGGATGATCAACGCCGCGGCAAAGGCCTCTGCAGTCGATAGCAGAAAGGGCTTCCCATAGTTCACCGGATTGGCAGCTACAAGAAATGGCAAGGCTCGTTGCCTGTTTTTTCTTACCACCTTTGGAAAGTCCGTGCCGGTAGCCTTCCAAGATAGATCCAAAACTACGATTCCGCACTTTAGAACGTTTTCCTTGTCCTCGATGGACAGCACCTTTTTAGCAGTGGGAACGAGGACTATAGAGCCGCCCGGCAAATTAGATATTCTCTTGACTTGCGTTGCAAGACCGAATTTGGCCAGCTTCTTGCCACTACACTTCTTCGGGTCGCACTGTTTTCCGTCGTAGAAATAGAGAGGGAAAATCCTTTTTTGTGTTGACATTGCCATTACTTCTTTTTTGCCATTACAGTGGGAATGTATTGGACAAGCTGAATGACACCGATAATTATCAAGTAAAGGCCGATGATCAGGGCGAGGAATTCGTCATAAATTATTACCACAATGCCAAATATTATGGTAATAATCGCGGCTGCCATCCCTGTTATACCCAGCTTTCCGAATATATTACCCACGGCGTCATCTACAACATTTCCTTCTGCCAAGGTTTCCACCTCCAACAGATAAGATATTACCAAGGTTATAAATATTTCTCAAGAAATTGATGTTAGATGCCCTTCATCTCTTTCATGGTTTCGGTTTCGACATAGGTTTTCATACTCTTGTGTCTGCTGACCATCGAGAGGATGTAACCAATTAGGTTAACAAGACCGATAATAAAAAGAAATAAACCGATTATTACTCTGAAATCTTCCCATTGGAGAGGATATATCATTATCACCATTCCGAATATCATGGTCAATATGGCTGAGGCTATCCCAGTAATCCCTATCTTTTGGAAAATTTTACTCAAGGGGTCTCGGACAACGCCGTCTTTTTCATTTTTCAAAGGATCCACTTCCAAGCTATATAACAAGAATACAATAAAAATGTTTCTTTTTTGGCAAAGCCTTTTTTGCAGGAAAGAGTATAGACTCCCGCCACAATGATGATATTGCTGTTTATGCTGAAACATGATGACTGACGGGCGAACTGAGTGGCATGACTATCATATCCTTTAATACTGAATATCAGCTTACGGATATGTAAGTCATGCTCCATAAGCCATATGCTCAACATCTCTAAGCTAGTAAAGTGCTTCGAGTTAAAGCACAATATTCGATGAGCATATGGCGGTCACCCCTTCGGAGGTTGTGAATGAGACTCATATCTTGGAACGTAAACGGCATTCGGGCGATAGAAAAGAAGGGTTTTCTGGATTGGTTCGAATCAGAAAGTCCTGACATCCTCTGTCTTCAAGAAACAAAGGCCCAGCCTGAGCAATTATCAGAAGCTCTTCTCAAACCCAAGGGATACCGTGCCTACTGGAGTTCTGCCGAGAGAAAGGGTTACTCTGGAACCGTTACTTACACGAAGAAGAAGCCGACCAGGACGCAGGATCTCGGCATAGAAAAATTTGATTCGGAGGGCAGGACCGTGATGACGAAGTTTGATGATTTTGTGCTATTCAACGTCTATTTTCCCAATGGCCAGAAAGATAAAGAGAGGTTGCAATACAAACTCGATTTCTACGATTCATATCTCAAGCTGGCCGAGTCTCTCCGGAAGAAGGGGAAGAGCATCGTACTCTGCGGTGACCTTAACACGGCACACAAGCCAATCGACCTCGCGCGCCCGAAGGCGAATGAAAAAGTTTCTGGTTTTCTTCCAGTTGAGAGAAAATGGCTGGACAAACTGGTAAAGAAAGGTTACATAGACACATTCAGGCATTTCTGCAAGGAGCCAGAACATTACACGTGGTGGGATTACATAACCCGGGCCAGGGAAAGGAACGTTGGCTGGAGAATCGATTATTTCTTCATTTCCGAAGACCTCCTTCCTCGGCTGAAAGACGCCTTCATTTTATCTGATGTGATGGGCAGCGACCATTGTCCGACAGGCATTGAAATTAGGTGATATGCGCTCGTTTTTTTATCTGGCTACTCATCAGTTAAGTATAAATACAACTACGGGAAATAATGACTGCAAAGATTTAACCTAAAAAAGGGGGAATAAAATGGCAGACGACGATACAGACGACATACCGGAAGACGAGACAGAAGACGAGACAGAAGACATGCCAGAGGACGCACCAGAAGACAAGGCAAAACCCAAGGCAAAACCCAAGGCAAAGCCCAAAGCAAGGGACAGGGCAGACGACAACACAGTGTACATTGGAAAGAAGCCAACAATGAACTATGTGCTAGCAGTGGCGACCGTGGCAAACAGCGGAGCAGATGAAGTAGTGATTAAGGCCAGGGGTAAATCCATCAGCAAGGCGGTGGACGTTGCAGAGATTGTCAGGAACAGGTTCGTTCAGGACCTGAACGTGGACGACATAAAAATCACCACCGAGGTCTTGGATAGCGAGGATGGTCGGACATCCAACGTGTCCTCGATAGAGATTTTCCTGAAGAAGTAAGCCCACTCTGCTATGTATTTATGTAGTGATTGGCGGTTGGTTCTAGCGTGTAAGCTGTGAGGTGTATGATTGCTGGCTGAGAATTTACGTGAAGCGCTTTCTGGAGCGTTACCCGACACAAATCAAGATGTGATAAGGCAAACGAATCTATGCGATTCATGCCTTGGCAGGTTGTTCGGCAAGGTCGGGAAAGGCGGCAACGTTCAACGAGGCCAGCATATCCGTCAGAGCCTCGAGATGGAGGATTGCGAAGAAGTAACAGACTGCCAGATGTGCAAGGGCCTTGTTTCCAAGATCGAGACATTTGCGGAAATGGCAATGGAATCCCTGAGCGATTGGGAATTTTCCAACTTCCTAGTGGGCACGAAGTTCGACCCGGAAATCCAAGAAGCCGAAGAATGCATTTGGGTCGAGACGGCTGTTCCAGACGCTGAACCCATAAAGTCCGAGTTCAACAGGGAAATCGGCAAACTCGTCGAAGGGGGAATTGGGAAACCCGTAGAATTTACCAGGCCAGATGTGGTGGTTATTGTCGATACGATGTACGAATCCGTAAACGTCCAGGTCTCTCCAATGCACATCTATGGGAGATATAGGAAAATGTCGAGGGGTATTCCGCAAACGCGCTGGCCTTGTAGACAATGTCGCGGGAAAGGTTGTGATAAATGCGATGGAACAGGTAAGATGTATCAGACCAGCGTGGAGGAGACCGTTGGCAGTGTGGCATTAACATTTACGAAGGGCAAAGACCACAGGTTTCATGGCATGGGAAGGGAGGACATCGACGCCCTGATGCTGGGAACGGGTCGGCCATTCATACTGGAGATTAAGGAACCAAAAATTCGTAACATTGACCTTTCCTCGCTAGAGAAAGCCATCAACGAGAGCACAGAAGACGTTGAGGTTTCTGGCTTAAGACGGTCAGACGGTGAAGAAGTCATCCGTTTGAAGAGTGCCAGACCAGATAAAAAATATAAGGTCCATGTTGAATTCGATGCCCAGGTTGACGAGGAAAAGATTAATGAAGTAGTTGGTTCTTTTGGGGGCACTCGTGTCGCTCAGAGGACTCCTCAGAGGGTGATGCATCGCAGGGCTGACCGCAAGAGGATTAGGGAGATAAAAGAAATAGAGATAGAAATCCTTTCACCGACAGAGGCGTTGCTCAACATAACTGCGGAAGCCGGAACCTACATCAAGGAGTTCGTTCATGGTGATGAAGGGCGGACACAGCCCAGTATCTCCGGTGAATTGGGAGTCGAATGCGAGGTAAAAATGCTGGACGTCTTGGAAATATTGGAAGATGATGAGGAATAAAAATGGCGAAGCGCTCGAAAGGAATCAGATGTGGAAGCCGCAAGATAATGAGAAAGTCTCCCAGAGACCGAGGCATGGCACCCATAACGCATTCTTTCATCAATTTTGAGGGGGGAGAGAAGGCCAGCGTAGTAATAGATTCCAGCGTACACGGTGGACAACCACACATAAGATTTCAGGGTGAGACCGGTACCATAGTCGGTAAGCAGGGCAGGGCCTACGTCCTCGAGGTGAACGTTGGCAAGAAGGGCAAGCGAATAATTGTCGGCCCAGAGCATTTGAGAAAACAGACCTCGGAATAGGGGAGATCGGGTATGACTGAGGAATTTCTGACACTTGCAGAGATAAAGGCGTTGCTGGATAAGGAACAGAAGAAGCGCGAGCTCACCACAGAGCAGAACTATGCCCATGAGCATGCTAAACAATTTTCCAAACTCAGTGCCAAAGACGCGAAGAAACTGGCTAAGGAACTAACAAAGATAGAGCCACTAACCCCAGCCCAGGCCTGTAAACTTGTCGACCTGATGCCCAGGTATCCCGAAGAAGTTAGAGCGGTGTTTTTGAAGGAAAGAGTAACGGTGGACGAAGAGATTATCGGTCAAATATTAGACAAAGTGAGAGAATATCTGTAGGTGAATTTCTTGGAAGATTATGCTTATATTTTAGATTATCTACCACAGGGACGGTCGGACAAGCGAAGCTTTCGCAGGGAGCCGATCGCATACGCCCTGGGTGAGGAGGAATTCAAACTCTTCGAGTTGACTCCCAAGGAAAATATCAGCCTGAGTATCGGAGAAAAGGTATACATAGGAAAGAATGTTGATATGAGGGATACCATACTCCACGTGAAAAGGCGGGTAAGATATGACGACCTCACAAATGCGGCTCAGAACGAACTTCCACTGGTGATTCAGGAAATCGTGACCTCGAGGGAGGCGGACTTCGTGAGATTCTATAATGAATCCAGGGCGATTACCACTCGTTTTCACATGCTGGAACTCTTACCTGGCCTCGGGAAGAAGTCAATGTGGTCAATCATAGATGAGAGGAAGAAGACGCCTTTTAAAACATTCAAAGACCTAGAAGAGAGGGTTTCTTCCGTTCATCGACCGGACAAACTGATTGCCAAGAGAATTGAAGTGGAACTGGCTGAGGCTGAGCAGAAGTATCATATATTCGTAGCAAAGTAAAGGAGATTATAAAATGAAGGCGCTTGGAACTTGTAAGGGTTGTGATCGCAGGCGATTGATCAATACGTTGAGCCTATGCAAACGCTGTAACAAAGATCCCACGAGATTCCTTAGCAAAGCCGAGATTGAACAAGTTAGGATTGAACAGGAAGCACTGGCCGCTGCTGCAAGGGAACAGGCGGCCGCCGATGCAGCCGCAGCGGAAGCGGCGGCAGCAGCTGCGGCAGCCGAAGCAGAGGCAGCAGCCGAAGAAGGCGAAGAGGTTCCGGAAGGAGAGGCTCCACCAGAAGAGGAAGCGCCTTCTGACAAAGGCAAGCCGGAAGAGAAAAAGAAAGAGAAGAAGGCCAAGGAAGGAAGCGAAGACAGGAAGGCCGACTCATAGCCTAAAGGCTTAACTGTTTAGTTGGCAATCCTGTGTTGATGGTTGAAGAGAATAGGTACGCCCAGCCCGGTAGCTAGGTTATGACCAAGCTTCGTGCAACCATTAATGGGTTAGATGAGGAGGAAACCTTCAGTTACGTTTCAAATCGGGACCACATAGAAAAGTATAAGGAATTGATAAGCGTTGCCTCGATAGTACGTAAGAGTCGTCTATAATCCTGATAGCCATTTAGAGTTCAACAAGGTTTATTTAATGTGGTATCATGCGTGGTGTAATGCAAAAAGGTTGGTACAACCTGAGTGTTGATGATACTCTATCTAACTTAAATTCTTCAATTCAAGGGCTCACTAATGAGGAAGCAAAAAAAAGACTTGTTGAATATGGTCCTAACGAGATTAAGGAAATTAGAAGAATATCGGCTTTGGGAATTTTTCTAAGTCAATTCAAAAACGCGCTCATCCTAATATTGCTGGGAGCCGTAGCCATTTCAGCAGCTATAGGCGAAATCATCGACGCGATAGTCATTTTCATAATTGTTGCGTTCGCAGCATTGCTGGGTTTTGTTCAGGAGTACAAGGCCGAAAAAGCTATAGAGATCTTGAAAAAGATGGCGGCTCCAAGGGCGGTGGTCATACGTAATGGTAATGAAGTTGAAGTGCCAGCGAAGGACTTGGTGCCTGGTGACGTGATGGTCTTAAGAGTTGGAAGCAAGGTTCCGGCAGATGCGAGGATTATCGAGGCCGCAAATCTAAAGGTGGAAGAATCCGCGCTCACTGGGGAGTCTTTGGCAGTAGAAAAGACAGTCAAATCAATCGACGTAAAGGATCCGCCAGTCGGCGATCGGAAAAACATGGTTCATACTGGAACATCCGTGGCATATGGTAGAGGGAAAGCAGTGGTGGCATCAACAGGAATGGATACGGAGTTCGGAAAGATCGCGGGTATGCTTCAGAAGATTGAGGAAAGGAAAACCCCGTTGCAGGAAAAACTCGATAAATTAGGTAAGGTCATTCTCATAATTTCAATTGTAGCGGTCGCGATAATTTCCATTTTTGGAATTGTTGTCAGAGGTGAAGAACCACTAGAGATGCTAATCTGGGCGATTGCCTTAGCTGTAGCGATAGTGCCTGAAGCACTGCCTGCCGTAGTGGTGATCTCTCTAGCTCTTGGCGTGCGAAGGATGGTCAAACGCCATGCTCTAATAAGAAAGCTTCCTGCTGTGGAAACACTGGGCTCTACCACGATCATATGCTCAGACAAGACGGGAACACTGACCCAGGACAAGATGACGGTTAGAAAGATATATTCAAACGACAAAATAATCGAGGTATCGGGGGTCGGCTACGAACCCAAAGGAGCTTTTTCAGAAGCGAAAAAGGCGCTTAAGCCAGATGAGCATTTAACGTTGCTCCTGAAAATCTCTGCACTTTGTAACGATTCAAAACTAATAAAAGAAACCGGATGGCAGATCAAAGGGGATGCGACCGAAGGGGCACTCACCGTTGTTGCTGCAAAAGGTGGCATAATACAAGAAGATGAAAATAAAAAAAATCCAAGAGTAAAGGAGATCCCATTCACTTCTGAAAGGAAAAGGATGACAACAATACACTCAACGGCAGAGGGAATGGTGGCGTATTCCAAAGGCGCCTTCGAGACTATCCTTGACTCATGCAACAGAATCTATAAGAATAACGAAGAAGAAACATTGACCGACAACAAGAAAGAAGAAATATTGGAAACATCCGAGGGTTTCGCTCAGGACGCACTCAGAATTATCGGTTTCGCGTACAAACCTGTTTCGAATGACGACGAACATATAGAAATGGATATGGTTTTCGTTGGATTCGTTGGGATGATGGACCCTCCCAGAGAAGAAGTGAGAGATGCGATTAAAAGGTGCGAGGACGCGGGAATAAAAACAGTGATGATTACCGGTGACCACAAACTTACGGCAATCGCTGTAGCAAGAGACCTCGAAATGTTGAAAAAAGGCATAGCTCTTGAAGGGACAGAGCTAGATAAACTCAGCGATGAGGAGTTCGAGAGGATAGTCGAAGAGGTAGAGGTTTACGCGAGGGTATCACCGGAGCACAAACTCAGAATAGTCGAATGCTTAAGAAAGAAGGGGCACATCATTGCAATGACGGGCGACGGTATAAACGATGCCCCCGCACTCAAGAGCGCAGACATAGGAATAGCAATGGGGATTACAGGTACAGACGTTTCAAAAGAAGCTGCGGATATGATTCTAACCGATGACAATTTTGCGTCAATTGTAGATGCCGTAGAGGAGGGGAGGGGAATCTTTGGGAACATAAAAAAATACCTTATGTTCCTCCTATCTTCAAATCTGGGAGAAATCCTATTGATGGGAATAGGAATCATGATTGGCTTGCCGTTGCCTCTCGTCGCAATTCAAATATTATGGGTAAACCTGGCAACGGACGGCTTGCCCGCAATCGCTCTGTCAGTGGATCCGCCAGAACCAGATATTATGAAGAGAAGTCCCAGCGACCCCAAAGAAAGCATTTTTACTCGTCCGGTAGTTATCTTGATGTGCATAGGCGGTGTATGGTCCGCTGTTGTAAACCTGTTAATGTTCAATTGGGCACTAAATTCTGGCATAGACTTGGTAGAAGCCCGAAGCATGGTCTTTGTAACATTGATACTCATACAATTCTTCAAGGCGTTTAATTACAGAAGTGACAGGCACTCTATAATCAAGTTAGGCTTTTTTAAGAACAAATGGCTTTTGATGGCGATACTGTGGGAAACCCTTCTCCTATTATTCATAGTATACCTGCCCTTTCTTCAAGGGCCCTTTAATACTCACAGCCTTACACCCTTTGACTGGATTGTCGTTGCTCTAGTGGCCCTCACGATATTTCCCATACTCGAAGCTGCAAAATACGCTATAAGGCGCGGCTGGTTCTCATCAAAGAAGGCATCGAGTTAAGGTCAAATCGAGTTATCAAATCCCTTATATCGAAAGTTGTATATGTGGGTTGAGAGGAAGGAGAATAGAATGCTCGACATCAAGCTTATCAGGGAGAATCCGGAAGTTGTTCAGGAAAACCTCAAGAAGAGAGGTAATCAGTTTATCCTAGATACTCTACAGGGCACAATCCAGCACGATAAAGAATGGCGAGAGATTGCCGAGAAATTAAATAACTCAAGAGCCGAAAGAAATAAAATAGCCAGAGAAGTGGCAGAATTGAGAAAAGAAGGAGAAGATGCAACTGAATTGATTGACCAGACCGATAAGTTATCAACAAAAATACAGCAACTTGAAGACAGGGAGAAACAGTTAAGGAATGCCATAGATAACAATATGAAATTACTCCCGAACCTCCTTCACAAAGATGTCCCCCCTGGGAAAGATGAGTCCGAAAACGTTGAGATTAAAACAGTGGGTGAGCCCCGTGAATTTGATTTCCCAGTTAAAAATCACGTAGAAATCATCGAAAATCTGGGACTTGCGGATTTCGAATCCTCTGCCAAGACCTCAGGTAGTGGTTTTTACATTCTTAAGGGAGACCTCGCTTTGCTGAATCAGGCTTTAATTCAATTTGCCATCGAGCATATGCGGATAAAAGGATATGTCTATGTTGAGCCACCCTTGTTGCTTTACAAAGATATTCTAACAGCTGCACTGGATATGGAAGGTTTTCAACAATCCATCTATAATGTCGATCAGGATGACCTTTGTCTAATCGGGACCAGTGAGTACAGCCTTCTGGCCATGCATACCGACGAAGTAATTCAAGAAAGTGAATTACCAAAGAAATACTTCGCCTATTCAATGTGCTTCAGGAAGGAAATTGGTTCCCATGGAATTAATGAAAGAGGATTATGGAGAACGCACCAATTCAACAAAGTAGAACAGTTTGTATTCTGCATGCCAGAAGATTCAGACAAGTACTATGACGAGATGATGGTGAACTCCGAGGAAATATACAAAGCATTGGAACTTCCATATCGAATTTTCGAAAGTTGTGCAGGAGACCTAGCAATATGGAAGGCAAGAGGCTCTGACATCGAAGTCTGGCGACCGACCACTCAAAGTTACGGAGAACTGTGCTCGCTTAGCAATTGCACAGATTACCAGGCTCGGAACCTCGGTATACGAACTATTAAGAATGACGGGACGAGAGTTACACTTCACACCCTCAACAATACAGTCTTGGCCACCTCAAGGACCATGGTTGCCATCCTTGAAAACTACCAGAACGCGGACGGGACTGTGTCAATTCCAGATGCACTTCGAAAACACATGAGGGGCAAGGAAAAGCTCGGACAATAGAATTTATTGTCATAAAGTATTTGAATTGCGTTTTTGTCTGG
>DAOVAY010000052.1 GCA_030670795.1 Methanobacteriota archaeon
TGGCGGAGATAGCAACCCAGATCCTCAAGAAAGGGCAGGTGCAGCTCACCACCGAACAGAGACGACAGATGCTGGAAGAGAAGCGAAAGCAAGTCATCGCCACGATAGTGAGGGAGTCCATGAATCCCCAGACAAAGACGCCCCATCCGCCGCAGAGAATCGAGAATGCTATCGCAGAGGCTGGCATACACATCGATCCCATCAAGCCGGTGAACGTCCAGGTAAAGGAGGTAGTCGAGGCACTGAGGCCTATCCTTCCCATAAGTTTCGAGAAGGTTAAGATCGCCATTAAACTCCAAGCCGTAGACTACGGCAAATGCTTCGGCGACATCAAGGCGACGGCGAAGCTGACGAAGGAAGAGTGGCAGCCGGACGGTTCCTGGATAGGCGTGGTCGAATTGCCTGCTGGAATGCAGGAAGAGCTTTATAACAAACTGAACGAGAAGACCAAGGGCAGCGTAGAGACCAAAATACTCAAATAAAGGGTCTGTTTTGGGGGCGTCGAGAGGCAGACGAATGAATAGGAGTGATACTTATGTTAGAAAAGCAAGATATTCAATTAGAGAAGAGAATTTTGGTTATTCCCGGCGAAGAGCTGGGAGATGTTAGTTACAAGGCAGGCACCGGCACCTATAGGAAGGGCGAGAAGATTTTTGCTTCCCAGCTGGGGATAAAAAATATCAGGGCAGGCTACATCAACGTCATTCCGCTCGGGGGAAAATACCTGCCGAGGTCAGGCGATTCGATAATCGGCATCATCATTGACCTTGGACCGTCAAGCTGGATGATAAACATCAACTGCCCGTATCCCGCAATGATGCATGTGAACGAAACCCCCTGGAAAGTCGATTACGGTGACACCGGGCGGTTTCTTAAAGTCGGCGATGCTGTCCTTGCGAAAATCGCGCAGGTGGATGAGACCAAGCGAATTCAAATCACAATGAAGGAGCATGGTTTACGGAAACTCAACAGCGGCCAGATTGTCAAAATATCCCATTCCAAGGTTCCCAGGGTCATAGGCAAGGGCGGGTCAATGATCTCCCTGATAAAGGAGTACACCGGATGCAGGATTTTCGTGGGGCAGAATGGAAATATCTGGCTCGACGGAGAAGTAGAAGCCGTCATAGACGCCTCGAAAGCTATAGAAATGATTGACAGGGAAGCTCAGGTAATGGGACTGACTGACAAGGTCAGGGCGTTCCTTCAGGAACATTCTCATTTGCAGGAGAAATATCAGACGGATTCTGACGAACTCGAAACGGTTGCCCAGCAACCGCCAGAGCCGGAAGAGGAAACACAATCCGGGAAAGAGGATAATGAGTGGTGATAACATGGTTGAAGAAAGATTGATTGGAGATGACGGCCTGCGCGAGGACGGGAGGAAACCTGACCAGCTGAGGCCGATAAAGATAGAGGCTGGCGTGCTGCACAACGCCGACGGCTCCGCCTATGTTGAATGGGGGAAGAACAAGGTGCTGGCCGCGGTATACGGGCCCAGGGAAGTGCATCCGAAATTCCTCCAGGATTCCACAAAGGCCATTGTCCAGGTCACGTACAACATGGCCGCCTTCTCGGTGGACGACAGAATAAGACCCGGACCGAACAGGAGGGCGACAGAAATCTCGAAAATCATCGGGGAGGCTTTGGAATACGTCATATTGACCCATCATTTCCCCCGGTCAAGCGTTGACGTTTACATAGAGGTACTAGAGGCTAGTGCTGGCACCCGATGTGCCGGTCTTACCGCCGCTTCCGTCGCAGTGGCGGACGCGGGCATACCGATGACGGATTTGGTGGTCTCGTGTGCGGCCGGAAAGGCAGACGGTCAAATCATTCTGGACCTGGGAAAGAGCGAGGACAATCTCGGGGAGGCTGATGTGCCGTTGGGCTACATTCCGCGCACCGGTGAGATAGTGCTCCTTCAGATGGACGGGCACCTGACCAAAGCCGAATTCGAGAAAGCGATGAACATGGCAATGAACGCCTGCAAGGACATCTACGAAATGCAGAAGGACGCGCTGAGGCGCAGGTACGCCGTGGGTGCAGATGAGGATAAAACACCGACACAGGAGGTCATAGAATGAGCAAGCCCATCATCGCCGAGATACAGAAGGAGCAGATAAGAAGGCTGGCCTCTGAAGGCAAGCGGATGGATGGTCGGGGATTCGAGGAGCTCAGAAACCTTGAAGTCGAAGTAAATTCCATCGGTGCCGCTGAAGGTTCTGCCCGTATAATATTGGGCAATACCGACGTTCTGGTCGGTGTAAAGATGAGCGTGGGCACACCCTTCCCGGACAAACCCAACGACGGCGTGCTCATGACAGGAAACGAGCTCAAACCAATGGCGCATCAAGATTTTAGTGTGGGGCCACCCGGGCCGGTATCCATAGAAATCGCCAGGGTTGTGGACAGGGGCATCAGAGAGAGCAAGATGATAGACTTGTCCAAGCTCTGCATCGTGCCAGGTGAAAAGGTCTGGATGGTCTTCGTGGATATACAAGTCATCGATTATGACGGTAACCTCTTCGATGCTGCAACATTGGGGGCCTTACTGGCATTGCACAACACCACAGTCCCTGCAAGAAAGTTTGAGGTGGGCGAGAACCATAAACTACCCGTCAACGGCTGGCCGCTGACCGTCACAAGTTCGAAAATGGACGATTTCATCATGGTCGACCCCGTTCTCCTAGAGGAGCAGGTGGCAGACGCCAGATTGACCGTTTCAGTCGATGAAAACGACTTCATCAGGGCCATGCAGAAAGGTTTAAGTGGGGCATTTACTTACGAGGAGGTCGTCAAGGCTGTGGATGTTGCAGCCAGTCTTACAAAAAAGCTTCGACAAAAAATAATTAGTACCGGTGAATAAAAATGGCTAAAGGCACGAAGAAAGTGGGCATCACAGGTAGATACGGGCCCAGATACGGTGTCAAGATCAGAAAGCAGATAAAGGAGATCAGCAGACACAGGCTCAAAGCCCAACGATGTCCCGAATGCCAGCATGACGCGGTTAAAAGAGTAGCGTCCGGTATCTGGAAGTGCAATCATTGTAAACTCAAGTTCGCTGCCGCGGCTTACTCTATCAGAACCCGAAGCTATAAAAGGGACGAGGCAAAGCTCCAGACAGAACAATTCATGAAAGAGGATGCAAAGGCTATGAGCGAGGAAGAGGAATTGATGGAGACGCTGGCACCGCCGAAGGAAACCGAGGGCGAGCCGCCGGTTGTTCCTCCGGAGGGAGCAAAGACCCCGCCCCCGAAACCCAAAGCTAAAGTAACTCCAAAGAAAGATGTGGAAACGGATGCCCCTCCGGAAGCCTCACCCGAGGAAGAACCGAAGCCTGAAAAGCCAGAAGAGGAGGCGTGAGCCTGTACAGGTGCGCGAAATGCAAGGAGAGAATTCGCGGGGACATTAACATAGTGGGAATCCAGTGCACCAACTGCGGCTCCAAGATTTTCTACAAGGAAAGGCCGAACGTGAAGAAGAGTTTGGAGCTGGATTAATATTGTTTCTTAATCGAAACTTCTAATTAGTTAATCAAACTATATGGTCTTGGCGATTGATATGGCAATAAAATATTTCGAGATGTCGTCCATTGATGCGAGAAGATTCTCCAAACCGGGAGAGAAGCCGCGGAATGTAAGGGTAGACCACAACAGCTCTGTGACCCAGATAGTGGAGATGAATGATAAGGAAGCCAGCGTGGATTATCGCTTCACCGCGAACTATGTTGGAATAGGCGTTATCAAGATCGAGGGGAATATAATAATCGAGGGGGACGCGTCCGCGATAGCTCATCAGTGGAGCACCGAGAACAAGATGCCTGATGAAGTGGCAAACGAGATTCACAGCGTGATAATGAGCAATTGCCTGCCAGAGGCGGTGATGATTGCCCGTGATATTCGCCTTCCGCCTCCGATTCCGATGCCGCAGGTGAAGATTGGGAAGCAGGGGCAAGCTGCACCGTCAACTGGTGTAGAAGTAGCTTAAGTGGATTTCCTCGCCACAATGCTAACGTATGCGGCATACTTTCTTATTTTCGGCATGCTGGCCAGTACTTTTTTGTCGAATTCCACCAGGAAAAGAGCCAATCTCTTGAACCTTGGCATTCTGGAGACCAGGTGAGGAAGAAGGTATGAGGTTAAAAAGAAAAATTCCACTTTCTCAATATTCAGATGTTTTTCTATCGCACCTTCAAGGAAATCATAGGGTAGAGGTCGTTCCCCTTCCTCATGAGCCTCGGTCTTTATCATATATCTTATGAATTTCGCCGGCGGGTTATCGGCCAGCGGCTCCCGGGTCAGGAATAAACCGCCCGGCTTCAATAGACGCGTCACCTCTGAAACGCACTTGTCCAGGGAATCGGGCACATGATGCATTACGGCGTTTGCGCCTATAAGGTCGACCTGTGAATCCTTGACCGGTATGTCCAGTGCACTGCCTTTGATGTGAGCGACATCTTCTTTATGAGCTCGCGGTGATATGTCGATCGACACGACCAGGGCATTGGGATGCCCTTCGGCCAGGAGACGACCGAACCACCCGGTTCCCCCGCCGATGTCCAGAACGACGTTTGCCTCGGGGACCATGCCAGACACCTCTCGGCTAATGTCCTTTATCCGCGCCCAGGCCTTTATCTGGACCTCTCTGTCTACCTTCCATTCGACCTTCATACAATTCACTGGCCGCCTCTTTTATTCGATGTGTAAATGATTGATGGCCATTTAACACTTATTGCTCTTGAGCCTCCAAGAACTCGCAGGCTGCCTTCAAAGCGGCTTCGGCCGAAGCTATCTTTATCTCTTCCCTTGTGCCGGACAGATTGAGCTCCTTGACTGTTTCGTCATCCTCTCCTACAACGGCAATATACACCAATCCGACAGGTTTTTGCTCGGTGCCGCCACCGGGGCCGGCAATCCCTGTGACCCCTATACCTATGTCCACGCGGAAAGCGTCCCTGACGCCCCAGGCCATGGCCAGCGCTGTCCTTTTGCTCACCGAGCCATGGTTTTTAAGGCATTCAATGGGCACGCCCAGTATCTCCATCTTGGCGGTATCCGAATAGGTGGTAACGGCTCCGTGAAAATAAGCCGAGGAGCCGGGAACCGAGGTTATTAAATGACCTATTAGACCGCCCGTACAGGACTCGGCAACCGCAAGCGTCCAGTTGTGGGAGGTAAGTTGGTCTGCGAGTTCCTCGGCGATGCTCATGCCTTGCCCCCCGATAAGGTTTTGATGCGCCGAACGCCGCCGATGTCCTCTATAACCTTAGCGGCGGGTGCGGGTACGAGCGAGTGCCAATCCTCGTCCAATGCCATCCTGCGTCTTACTTCCTTGCCAGAGTATTTGGAGCGGTCGTAAAGTTTTGGACGTCTCACTTCCACTCCCGCCTCTGCGAAGAGTGTCGATGTCAATTCGTTGTTGGTGAAAATGACGTCGAAGGGCGGGACTAGAGAACGTACGTGGGCCACCCATACTTTATATCTATTTATATCCATAATTGGAATTATATAATAATTTAATATTTCATTTGCCTCCAGGGATTCGGACATCATTAAATGACGTTCGCCTGCGGTGAAGGGATCCTCGAATGTGTGGCTTTCCTGTGCACTGCCGACCACAAGAATGAGTTTATCCACCTCGCTGGCCATCTCCTTGATGACTTCAAGATGACCGTTGTGGAAGGGCTGGAATCTGCCTATGAACAAACCGCGCACAATTTGACCTCCAGACGTCTTTTCAAGCGGGTGAACCATCGGCCCCGCTGGAAACGGTTTGGGATGAGCTCTTCGGAACAATGTGAGCCAGCTTTTTCAGGAGTGGGTACTTCTTCTTGCCTACAAGGGCGTGTTCCAGAACGTCACCCAGCGTCTCGACCGGAATGACCTCGATCTTGCCTACATACCTGTCCTCGAGAAGCACGTCCTTCATGTTGGCCTTCGGTATCAACACCTTCTTCAAGCCCATCTCGGCTGCGGCCTCTATCTTCGCGGTGACGGCACCGACATGCAATACCTTACCGCGTACGCTCAAAGAACCGGTCATGGCCACGCTCTGGTCCACCTCCACACCCTCAAGGGCGGAGAACACCGCCGTTGCTACGGATATGGAGGCAGAATCTCCCTCTGTCCCCTCCTTGCTACCGATGAATTGGACATGGACGTCGTGATTGCTGATATCCTCGCCGGTGAGCTTCTTGATCAATGCGGACACGTTCTGCACCGCCTCCTTGGCCAGCTCCCCCAGCCTTCCTGTGGCCACTATCACACCGCCGCTCTTGACCTGGGCCGGTGTGACCTCCGCGGCAATTGGCAGCACAATTCCGGAGAACTCGCTCATGGACACGTCGCCCTGCAAGACTCCCAGACCGTTAACGAGACCGACTATCGCGCCGTCTGTGAGCATGGTGGAATACTCCTTGGAGTGCTCGACCATCCTATCCGCTATTTGCTGCTCCAAGGACCGGGCGATGCGCTTGGCCTCGATGACCTCGTTGCCGGTGACGTAAACCAAGTTCCTCTCCTTCGCAATATCTCCTGCGACACGAACAAGACCTCCCAGCTCCCTGAGCCTTAACGTGAGATGGCCCCTGCGACCCGCTCTCCTTTGAGCCTCCCTGATAATCTCGACCACGCCATCTCTCGTGAAGTGTGGTATCTTCTTGTCCTTATCCACTTCCTGGGCCACAAATCTTATCAGCTTCACGCGGTTCTTTGAAGTATCTGGCATAGTCGTTTTCATGTAAGTTTCATACCCGTAACCGCGTATCCTTGAGCGCAGTGCCGGGTGCATTCCGCCGTGCTGCTGACCATACTGGTCCCTCACTCCGAATATCGAATCCAGGTTCCCGGCAGCCACAAGCACGAAGTCACAAGGCACCGGTTGACTCTTCACCATTGCACCGGAGCTCCTCTCGCTTTGTCCCACAATGGAGAACTTGCCTTCCTGAAGTGCGGTGAGAAGGCTCTGCTGACTCTGCATCTTGAGCATGTTTATCTCGTCAACGAAGAGGACGCCCTTGTTGGCTTTGTGTATGGCCCCTACCTCGACCCGTTCATGTTGCGGGGTCTCCAGGCCTCCGCTTTGGAAGGGGTCGTGTTTCACGTCACCCAGCAATGCACCGGCGTGTGCTCCGGTAGCATCAATGAAAGGCGGGACATCTCCCTTTTCATGTGACATCAGCAGTTTGGGAATTTTCTGCATCTCTTGTCTCTGGCCAGGCATTCGCGTGGCTATGTAAATGAACACCGCCACCAACACACCCATGATTATCCACATGGGATTGTGCGTCGGGTCGAAGATGAACATCATTATGGCAAAGCCAACTATGAGGATAATTATCGTCAGCATGAACTGGGCTCTTGACGCCGCCTTCTGCATGGCCTCCGTCTTCTGGGCGGATACTATCTCCCTGCCCTTGCCCACCGGCACGACCTTGATTATGGGTTCGTTTGGGTCTTCGTGGTTGGCGTAGGCTATCACGTCCTCCAGTTCCCCCCGTGGCAGATAATCGGTCATGGAGCTGGCCAACATTGATTTTCCAGTACCGGGATCGCCGATCAACAGCATGTGCCTCTTCTGATCCGCCGCCTTCTTTATCACGTAGACGGCATCATCCTGGCCAATTACTTGGTCCGCCAGTTTAGGCGGTATCTTCATCTGGTCGGTGCTATCGAATTCCAGCGTCTTCACCCATTCCTCGACCGGCTGGGTACAGATTTCTTCATCTTTCGTCAATTTCTTAGCCCCTGACTTTATTTTGTTTCATAGTATAATAACAACTACCATTTAATAAAACTTCTTATTGAATATCATCTGTGATAATACTACTGGGATAAGGTTATATAGAAATATTCATTCTCAAAGAACAGGGAGGCGGCTTGATGAAAAGAAGGATAATAATGATAGGGTGCGGGGTTGTAGGCCAGGGGTTTCTCAGAATAATGGATGACAAGAAACAGCTGCTCAGCTCTAAATACGGATTCGAGCCGGTGCTCGTCGCGGTGGCGGACAAGCTCAAGGGCTCTATCATGACGGAGGACGGTCTGGATATCCCCACTTTCCTGGAGCATGTGGAGGCCGGGAATTCCATTGATTCGTTTCAGGTCGAAGGCGCGATAACCGGACTTGATTCGATGGAAACCATCAGGCAGGCGAACGCGGATATAATGGTCGAGGTGACCTATACCGATATAAAGACCGGTGAACCGGCTGCAACTCACATACGCGAGGCCCTGAAGACAGGCGAGAGCGTGGCAACGACCAACAAGGGGCCGGTTACGCTCCATTTCGACGAACTCTGCAGGATGGCCGAGGAGAACAACGTCCTGTTCAGGTTCGAAGGCGTGGTGCTTTCAGGGACTCCAGTTTTCGACTTGCTTGAATATTGTCTGGCCCTTAACGATATCAAAGAAATCGAGGGCATACTGAACGGCACCACCAACTTCATGCTCACGAAAATGGAAGAGGAGAATATGCCCTACGAGGATGCACTGGCCCTCGCACAGAAACTGGGATATGCAGAGGCAGACCCCACTGCGGACGTTGAAGGCTATGATGCGCTGGCAAAGATAGTCATTTTGTCCAACGTAGTTCTGGGCGGCAACATACGCCCGGAGGATGTCGAGCGCGTGGGTATATCCGGCATAACCATCGAGGACATTCGGAAGGCCAAGGAAGAGGGAAAGAGATACAAGCTCATTGCATCCACCAGAAAAGAAGAGGGCAAGATTGTCGCATCCGTGAAACCTGAAAAATTGTCTTTAAACGACCCGCTGGCCGGTGTCGGAGGTGCCGTTAATGCTCTCACGTTCAAGACAGACCTATCCGGAGACATAACCGTTCAGGGAGCAGGGGCCGGCAAGATTGAAACCGGCTTCGCCATCATGATAGACGTTCTGAATATTCACAGGGAGATGTAGATGCCCTCGAGTTATCAAAATCGGTTCATAGAGATTGACCTTGGCAAGGGAACATTCGATATCGGGCAGCCAGACATAACACTTCGGGAAAAATTCATGGGAGGCAAAGGAATAGGTCTGGCTCTTCTCTGCAAGCTTGACACATCGGAAGACCCGTTTGATCCTGGAAACCCGATGATTTTTCTTACTGGACCACTCACCGGCACGTCAATTACGACCTCGAACAGGTCATGCCTTGTGACCCGTTCTCCCTTGACCGGCTGCTTCCTGGATTCGCACGCGGGAGGTCATTCAGGGACAGGAATAAAGAATGCTGGCTTTGATTATATCATCATCAAAGGAAAGGCCTCAAGTCCAGTTTACATTCATGTTACACCGGAAGGTTCGGAGCTCCTGGATGCTGCTGACCTCTGGGGAAAGGGCTGTTTCGAAACCGAGGAGACCCTGAAGAAAAAGCACAACAACGGCACTGTGATGTCCATCGGACCGGCAGGAGAAAATCGGGTCAGATATGCCTGCATTTCCACCGAGCTTTATCGGCAGTACGGCAGGGGCGGCGCAGGAGCGGTGATGGGCTCGAAGAACCTCAAGGCCCTGGTCTTTCAAGGGAACGAAAAAGTGGAATATCATGAGCCGGAGAGGTTCAGGGAATTGTCCGGCCAGATGACCAAGGACATCGTCGCACATCCTGTAAGGGAGCTGCGTATCAAATTGGGAACCACAATGTGGGTGAGAAAAGGCCACGAGGAAGGCGGTTTCCTGCCGACCAGCAACTGGAGAAAAGGCCGGTTCGAGCAATACGAGAACATCACTTCGGAAGCCTACATCAAGGACTGGGAATGGAAGACCACCGGCTGCTACAACTGCGCAATCCAGTGCTCCAAGATCGCAAAGTACGACGGCAAGGAAATCGAGGGCCCGGAGTACGAAACCGCAGCCTATCTGGGTTCGAACTGCGAACTCGAGGACGCGAAAGCCCTCTTGATAGCAAACGAGCTCTGCGACAACCTTGGCCTGGACAGTATATCAACTGGTGGCAACATTTCCTTCGCCATGGAGGCCGCGGAGAAAGCTTTGCTTTCTCCAGACGAGAATAACTGGATAAAGTTCGGCTCCGGCGAAGCGATTCACAAACTAATCAAGATGATTGCCCACAGAGAGGGCATCGGAGATACGCTGGCCGAAGGCACCAGACGCGCCTCAGCCAAAATTGGGCAGGGAAGCGATTACTTCGCGATGCAAATCGCGGGCATGGAATTGTCCGGAGTGAACCCGATGGGCTGCTACTCGCATGCACTGGCACTGACCACCTCGGACTTTGCCAGCCACACGAGAATCTGGACCGCGACCGACGAAATGGCAGGAAAGCTTACCCTTGAAATACTGCCCTCTTACATTGCCGAAGGCCAGGACGCCGAGAACGTAAAAAATTGCATAATAGTCTGCGGCTTCTTCATGTTCGGTCACGAGAGGATCGCCCCGATGATAGAAGCCGCGACCGGAACAAAAACCACGAAAGATAGCATGATGGAAATCGGGGAGAGAATTCACAGTCTAGCTCGATTGTACAACATGCGAACCGGAAGGACCCACGCGGACGACACATTACCGGAAAGAATGTTCACCGAACCCATATTCGCAAACATGATGAAAGGCAAGGTCATCGACCGCGAATTCTTCGAGAGCCAGCTGCAAGAATATTACAAATTGAGGGGCTGGGACGAGGAGGGAAGGCCGACCAAGGAAACATTAGTGAGATTGGATATTGAAGATTTCTAATTGCTCTACAATATTTTGATCTTGAATAATTCCAAGTTTCTCATTAATTCTCTTCACGTATTCAAAAAATGATTCATTATCTTGAATTATACCCAATCGCTCTGCAACAAGGTAATCTGAATACATCGCCAATCCACCAATTAGCTGATCCATTGTTATTGGTTCAGCGGATGCGTGTTCTAATATTCCTTTCAAGCGTCTTACCCACCTAAGTGTTTCATCGCTAACCTTTATTGATTTATATTCTGTCATATTCGAAAGGTATATCATTAATACTATTTATACTTTGTGGAACTAGTAGAATAGGTAGAATTTACCTACTTATGCAAATTCCTAGCAGCAATGAACGTCTGGCCCTTCTTTGTCAATAGCGAGAACCAATCCGTCAAAGGCTCGACCGTCTCCGACAGATTGCAGAGGTCGGCGGGCCAGTAGTTCAT